>NZ_JACJPT010000009.1:0-94464 GCF_014696195.1 Sphaerospermopsis sp. FACHB-1094
TGTATAATCCTAATATTCTGAACTCTTGTTTAACAGGCAAGATGCCTGTTCCACTTATACAAATTAAATGCACAACAGCTTACAAATAATTTCCCCCTGCTCCCTGCTCCCTGCTCCCCTGCTTCTTCCCCTGCCTTTTGCCTCCTGTCTCCTAGTTTCCTTCTATGGCGGCGACGATACCGAAGATAATAAATAAAATGCCTCCCAGGAGGGTTATTTGTTTTTCGGAAATTCTACCTGCAATTAATTTACCACCAATGACGGCGATCGCTGCACAAATTGAATGTCCTAATATTGCTCCTGCTGTGACACCGATGGCGTTGTTACTTGCTGCTAGGGCTATGGTGGCTATTTGTGTGCGATCGCCCCATTCGGCTATAAATGTTAATACAAAGGATTTCAGTAATATTGACCAGGTACTTTTCTGCTTACTGTCTAACTCCGCCTTTTCTACTGCTTCTTTTGCCTCGTCCATCACTTCTTCATCGGCTTTAGCTGGCATTTTCCAAGCATCGTAAAGCAGTTTTAAGCCAAAAGCGATAAATAATACTATTTCTGCATAGTGTACATATATTTTTGAACCTTGTGTTAAAATTGACAGTATTTGCCCAAATATCACTGATAATACTGTCATTGCTGCTAAGGCTGCTGTTACCCCTGCAAACACTATTTTTCTGGAGTGCTGCATAGAGAGAATGACGGCGATAAAAAAGGTTTTATCACCTAGTTCGGATATGGTAATTAATAATAAACCTGCGGTGAAGGCTGTTAACACTCTCTGTTGCTCCTGTAGGATTTTTTACCTGTGTGGAGCTTCTAATGAGAGTTTTTATGACCTCACTGAAGCTCACACACTGTTTTTGTGTGAACTCAGTGAAGGTCTCGCTTTCAAATACTTTTTTATTCGCCATCTGAACCAGGCTCATCACCAGTATGTTGATTCAGATGCACTGGCTTTTGCCAGCAGCTACTCCCCTTCGATTTGATGTGTATTATACCTTGATTGTCGTTGGGTGTCAAGGGTTTTGGAGGAATGAACCGCAGAGGCGCTGAGGAAGCGAAGGGAAGAGGGTTTTTGAGGGATTTTTCATGAGTCCTGATTGACTCTTGACAGGTTTCTCTCAAAATGAGAGTATATATACAACGGCTTCAATAAAATTGATAATTGAAATTCTTTTCAAATAAAAGAAAGCGAGAATCAATATTTCATTATCATTCCAAAAATTTCCATTTTTGCTTGAAAGAAAAGAACCGTATTGCCACTCAACATTTTCAAATCCACCTATAACCACCCATATCCATCCATAATCTTTCAAGCTCAAACAAAACGAAGAGGCATATCTATGACTGATATAAAGTATAAAACAAGAGGCTTTTTACATGAACCTTATTTCAATTCTCAAGCTCCGTAAAGATTCAGCAAAATATCCAGATATCAAAAAACAAATTGATAGATGGTATGCAACTGTTAAAAAAGCAGAATGGCAAAATTTAGAGGATGTGCGTAAAGTTTACCGTGATACTGAAGCAGTTGGTAATTTCACTGTTTTCAATATCAAAGGTAATGATTACCGTTTAATTGTCGGGATTAATTATGCAACACAAAAGGTTTTCTACAAATACTTGCTAACTCACGCTGAATATAGTAAAGAGAAATGGAAAAATGATGATTACTTTTGATAATAAAACCTATAGTCAATTACTAGCAGAGGTCGCTCCTCAAGTACTTGAAACTGAGGAAGAGTATGAACGTCTTTTAAAAATTGCTGAATTTCTAACTTTTAAGAAAAATCTGACTCCAGAAGAGCGAAAATTAGATAAATTGCTTGTGAAATTAATTGAAGATTATGAGGAAGAAAATTATCCAATGGATAAATCTACACCTCATGAAATTTTACAACACATCATGGAATCTAGTGGCCTTCGTCAAGCTGACTTAGTGCGTATTCTCGGTTCTAGTAGTGGTGTGGTTTCGGAAATGGTTAATGGTAAACGTTCCATTAGTAAAGCACAAGCTAAAGCTTTGGGAGAATATTTTAAGGTTTCTCCTAGTTTGTTTATTTGAATTTCGGTTTTTTAGGATTTTTGTCAGAATCAGGATGTTGAGGATTTAAGGATTTCAATATTGTTACTATCCAGAATAAAAACTGGAGTAATGTTTCCATAAACCTAATAAAGAAAAACCTGTTGACACATTCCCAAACCCACAATCAACAATATTAAACCCATGCCTAACAAGAAGATTATCATAGATATTTGTGAAAACAAACTATCTGATGCTAACTTAGCTTTTAATACTTTCTGATTTCCATCTATGATGACTTCCCCCAAAGCAAATATTTTATCTCCAGCAAGCAGTTTTTTTTCCTCTATTGTTAGTTGACGACCTAAACCTATCAAATTTACTTTTTTAAAATTATATTCTTCTAAAAAATCATAACTTCGCTGATCTCTAAATTTAGAGAATGTATTTTGATGATCTCTAAAAGTATGTTTTTGGGAGATTTGTAACACTGATTTAACCGGGATATTTTCAATTATATTAAATGGGGTATTTAGAACAATATTTACACTTATACTATCAATTTCATCTGTAATTGTTATGTTTTCATTAGAAGATGAATATAGTAATATATTTTTATTTTTACCATTATCGCTATAAACACAAACTTCCCACGCTGCACATTTTTTTTGAGTGACTGGACTATATAATTTTGGATGATCATCTATGTAACCACTGATAAATACTTTTTCTCCAGGATTGATACTTCCTATTCTCTTTTGTTTAGAGTTTACAAATAATTTCAAATCCTCTAATGATAAAATCAGTAAACAAATACCTATCAATACAAAGAATAATCCCCCTATCAAAAACATGATTTTTTCAGATATATCCATACCATTAATTCCTGATAATTATGATTCATCTATAAATTCATTTACTCTCTGCCAAACTTTTTCTAATAAATCAGAATCCGCAACATTAAAATATTCCAAATTCTGAGTTTGTCTAAACCAAGTGCGTTGACGTTTGGCAAATTGTCGTGTGTGCAAAGCTATTAAATCTGTTGCTTCCTCTAAATTAATTTCTCCTGCTAAATATTGTTTGATTTCTTGATAACCTAAAGTATTCAATAATGGCAAATCAACACCATATTTTTGACATAAATCTTTAACTTCTGCCACTAAACCATCTGCTATCATTTGTTCTGTACGTTGGCGAATCCTTACATCTAAAATTTCTGGTTCACAATCTAAATAAATTTGTAAAATTGGATAATTTGGGGGGTTTTCTCCCTGTTGCTCAGACATGGGACAGCCCGTGATATAATATACTTCTAATGCTCTTAATGTCCGCACTAAATCGTTAGCATGAATTTTTTGCACTGCTATAGGATCAACTTGTTTTAACATCTGGTAAAGTTGATGTTGACCTAATGATTCTAGTTGGGATCGCAATTCTGGTTGTGGTGAAACTCTGGGAATTTTCATTCCCTGCACTATAGCACGTATATATAAACCTGTCCCACCTACCAACAATAATGGAGAAACTCCCAAATTATCTATTAACTGTTGTGTTTGTTCCTGATAATCTGCTACTGTCATTGTTTCAGTCGGTTCACAGATATCAATCAAATAATGGGGGATTAATTTCTGTTCTTCCCGCGTTGGTTTAGCGGTTCCAATGTCAAACTCGCGGTATACTTGACGGGAATCAGCACTGAGAATGACAGAACCTAATCTTTCTGCTAAACTTAACGCTAATCCAGATTTTCCTGTAGCTGTCGCACCACAAATCACAATTAATTTAATCATTAGTAATTAGTTATTAGTCATTGGGTTATATTAATCTTCATCAGTCCCCAATCACCAGTCCCCAGTCCCCAGCCTATTCCACCCCCTATATAAATTTGCTATTAAATTGCTCTAGAGACGGCATTAAGGCTTTTGTGTTATAATTTTGGGGTGATTTTACTTTTTTAGCCTTTTGGCGAATTAAACCCCTTTTTATCAGGAGAATTTTCATGACGAGCAGTTACAGTGCCGATCAGATTCAAGTTCTGGAAGGTCTGGAAGCCGTCCGTAAACGACCAGGGATGTACATTGGTTCTACAGGGCCGCGAGGACTACATCATTTAGTTTACGAGGTAGTGGACAACTCTGTTGATGAAGCTTTGGCTGGTTATTGTACTCATGTTGAAGTGGATATCAATGCTGATGGTTCTGTTACAGTTACAGATGATGGTCGGGGTATTCCTACGGATATTCACCCGAAAACTGGAAAATCAGCTTTGGAAACGGTGTTAACTGTTCTTCATGCTGGTGGTAAGTTTGGTGGCGGTGGCTACAAAGTATCTGGTGGTTTACACGGTGTGGGTATTTCTGTTGTTAACGCCCTTTCTGAGTTTGTAGAAGTAACTGTTTGGCGTGATCACAAGGTACACAACCAACGCTATGAAAGGGGTATACCTGTTACTGATCTGCAAGCAAAACCACATAAAGAACCCCAGACCGGTACTTCTGTTACTTTTAAACCAGATGAGCAAATTTTTACTACTGGTACTGAATTTGATTATATCACTTTAGCAGGTCGTCTGCGGGAGTTAGCCTATCTCAACGCAGGTGTAAAAATTACCTTTACAGATCATCGTTTAGAAGTTATCAAAAGTGATGCACCCAAGGTAGAAACTTATGAATACAAAGGCGGTATTAAAGAATACGTCGCCTACATGAACCGGGAAAAACAACCTTTACACGAAGAAATTATTTATGTGCAAGGGGAAAGGAATAATGTTCAGGTGGAAGTTGCCTTACAATGGTGTACTGATGCCTATACTGATAATGTCTTAGGTTTTGCTAATAATATCCGTACTATTGACGGCGGTACTCATTTAGAAGGTTTAAAAACTGTTCTGACTAGAACTTTAAATGCGATCGCCCGCAAGCGGAATAAAATTAAAGAAAATGAATCTAATCTCAGTGGTGAACACGTCCGCGAAGGTTTAACCGCAGTTATTTCCGTTAAAGTCCCTGATCCTGAGTTTGAAGGACAAACTAAAACTAAACTTGGTAATACGGAAGTCCGGGGTATTGTTGATTCTTTCGTAGGAGAGGTCCTGACTGAATACCTAGAATTTCATCCTACTGTCGCTGATTCTATTCTAGATAAGGCTATTCAAGCTTTTAAAGCCGCAGAAGCAGCACGTCACGCAAGAGAGTTAGTTAGAAGAAAATCTGTACTGGAATCATCCCCTTTACCCGGTAAATTAGCAGATTGTAGTTCTCGTGACCCCGCTGAATCGGAGATATTCATCGTGGAAGGTGATTCAGCGGGTGGAAGCGCGAAACAAGGACGCGATCGCCGAACTCAAGCTATCCTGCCCCTACGTGGTAAAATTCTCAACATTGAAAAAACCGACGACGCAAAAATCTACAAAAACAACGAAGTTCAATCTTTAATTACAGCATTGGGTTTAGGCGTTAAAGGTGAAGAATTTGATGCCTCACAATTACGCTATCATCGTGTGGTAATTATGACTGATGCTGACGTAGATGGGGCGCACATCCGAACTTTGTTGTTAACATTCTTCTATCGTTATCAGCGATCGCTCATTGAACAAGGTTTCATCTATATTGCTTGTCCACCACTATATAAAGTAGAACGGGGCAAAAACTACCAGTATTGTTATAGCGATCGCGAATTACAACAACACATTGCCACCTTACCAGCTAACGCTAACTATACCATCCAGCGTTTTAAAGGTTTAGGGGAAATGATGCCCGAACAACTGTGGACAACAACCATGAACCCAGAAACCAGGACACTAAAACAAGTAGAGATAGAAGACGCAGCGGAAGCAGATCGAATATTTACCATTTTAATGGGCGATCGCGTTGCACCCAGACGGGAGTTTATTGAAACCTATGGTTCTAAACTAAACCTCACAGATCTAGATATCTAATTTGTTATCTTGAATCTAGTTATAGAACTCGCCCTACATCCAATGGATGTATGGGTGAGATTAATTACTAATAGCTGTGTTAAAATACTAGTATTTAACAAGCCGTTCGCCTACATCCACCGCATCAAGTACGATCAAGTATCTCCACCAAGTTCCGATACTTTATCGGGCGTGGTTTTGGCTCACTCGATTTTCTTATAATGAAGCAAGTTTTGGAAAATAAATGTAGTATACTTATAAAATACTTATAAAACAAGTAAAAATACCCTGCTTGGCAAATAAAAATAGCAGTCATTTAAAATACTAAGGTGCTAATATATACCTCTACCCAGTGAAACTACTAACAATATATTTGCCAATATTGTCATATACCGCTATGGTAAAGAATATAGATTTGCTGTTAGCGTATCGAAGACAGCGAAAGCTCCGAAGGCCGCATAGCGTCGCCACTTACTGATAGCTGAAAGCTGGCGATTTGTATTATGTATCCTATGCACTTTTTTCATAAGTAGGTAAATTGTTTAGCATATCCAATGACAAATTATTTCTCGACTGATTAAAATATCTTTGTATACAATAGGAACAGTTTGTCAAGCTGCATAGGGTTGAAATCTTCACATTGCGCTAATGTGTTAATAAGGCCGAAAAGAGAAAACTCTAAATTCATCTGTCAATCGGCTTATTCTCCCAAAACCTTAACTCCTTAGTTGAGGTTATGAACATAGCATATACAAGGCTTGGTGTCTGGAAACAAGCACCACCACTGTTACACTATTGCCCTATATACTCAGCGGTTAGCCTAGTTTTGCTATCTCAAATAAGTAATTTATGAAGGAATGGTAAACATGGGGGTGCATCAATAACTGCTAACTTGAGTGAACCTCCAATGTGCTGTTGCCAGGAAACTCAGAAAACTATTGTTTTACTTGGGGTTGAAAATCTCCCCATAGCAAGTGCGCCTACCTTTTAATCTAATGAGAATGCCACTGCAAATTCAAAAAGTTTCCAACAAGATTTAATGGTGTGACTACCGTTTTTAATGTCTTTTTGATAAAAGTGGCTTCATCTTGGTAAATGAGTTCGTTATTAACACACAAAAAGATTACAATTTCTGTGAAACAGGCTACAATCAGAACAGTCTTAACAGGTAAATCTGCCCGCAGTCATATCCATTATGTCTGAAGTGGTTAATTTCTTGATTAAGGTGTATCTGGTTATAGACCAGTGAATCAGAAGTTCTGTATAACGGCAACAGCGATTAGTTTTACTTTTTCAGAGCAACTCACATAAAAGTGATTTTTTGCCATTAAAGTAAACAACTGCGCCTCCATTGAGAGGAAATGGGAAAGATCATAGGCAAATTAGCCAAAAGCCTATATTTCGGTGAAAAAAAGCTCGATCACAAGAGCAGTAACCACATTTTGAGTAATTGATTCTGCAAGGAGCATGAGGAACGCGGCATGAACCAGGCTAACAACGTACTCGATATTGATTATCGGCCTGACCTAGAAATAAATACGCCTGATATCGAAGAAGAACTCTTATTAATCGAGGATGAAGAGGACTTACTGCTAGTTGATGACGGCGATATTGATGATTTTTTAGAGCCTCAGACTGATGAGGACGACGCAAAGTCTGGAAAAGCCGCTAAATCGCGTCGTCGGACACAAAGCAAGAAAAAACACTTTACCGAAGACTCGATTCGCCTTTACCTGCAAGAAATCGGTCGGATTCGTTTATTACGCGCAGACGAAGAAATTGAACTGGCGCGGAAAATCGCTGATTTACTGGAATTAGAAAGAGTACGGGATCATCTGTACGAACAGTTAGAACGAGAACCCGAATTTAAGGAATGGGCAGAAGCGGTACAACTGCCATTACCAACTTTCCGTTATCGTCTGCACGTAGGCCGTCGGGCGAAAGATAAAATGGTGCAATCGAATCTGCGGCTTGTGGTTTCTATTGCTAAAAAATATATGAATCGTGGCTTATCCTTCCAAGACTTAATTCAAGAAGGTAGCCTGGGTTTGATTCGGGCAGCAGAAAAATTTGACCATGAGAAAGGTTATAAGTTTTCTACCTACGCTACATGGTGGATTAGACAAGCAATTACAAGAGCGATCGCTGATCAATCTCGTACTATTCGTCTACCAGTTCACCTCTACGAAACTATATCACGGATCAAGAAAACTACCAAGCTATTATCTCAAGAAATGGGTCGCAAACCTACGGAAGAAGAAATTGCGACTCGCATGGAAATGACTATTGAGAAACTGCGGTTTATTGCTAAGTCAGCCCAGTTGCCAATTTCTTTAGAAACACCCATTGGTAAAGAAGAAGATTCCCGGTTAGGCGATTTTATTGAATCTGATGGCGAAACACCAGAAGATCAAGTTTCTAAGAACTTACTCCGTGAAGACCTAGAAAAAGTCCTCGATAGTCTCAGTCCTCGTGAAAGAGATGTGTTGAGATTACGCTACGGCTTAGATGATGGTCGCATGAAAACCTTGGAAGAAATCGGACAGATTTTCAACGTTACCCGTGAACGCATCCGCCAAATAGAGGCCAAAGCACTCCGCAAGTTACGTCACCCCAATCGTAACAGCGTCCTCAAGGAGTATATTCGGTAAGGGGACTGGGGACTGGGGACTGGTGACTGGTGACTGGGGACTGGTGACTGGTGACTGGTGACTGGTGACTGGTGACTGGTGACTGTGAAAACAAGAAACAGGAAATATTTATCTTTCTCCTGACTCCTTGAACTTCTGACTCCTTGAACTCCTGCCTTCTGACTCCTAAAAACTGAAAAACCTGGTAGTTAATTACAACCACCAGGTTTTTTAGTTTACAGAAAAATTTGCATTTCAAAATTTACAGAATACCCCAGAAGTGCAGGAAGCCTTGGCCAGAGAACAACTCAATTAAAGTTGCTGCTAAAAAGCCAATCATTGCCAAGCGACCATTCCAAATTTCAGCTTGGGGAGTAAAGCCCCAACGCCAAGCATTGCGATCTTCAGGTACAGAAGTAATAGTTTTTGTTGCATTAGTCATGGTTCGCACTCCAAACTATATTTACTAAGCTTTATTGCCTTATGTAAACTAATATAACAATTTTTTTCAGAAATGCAATATTGATTTATGTTTGTGTAGAGATTTGTGAACATAATTTAACAAATCTTATAAATTGATTAGCCAACAGGTGACAAGAATGTTGTCACCCTGAACTTCCAAGCTAAACTTCTAAATTTATGATCGCACCTCAAAAACGCTGATAATTACCTCATCTCGGTTGACTTGTAAAACACTTTCACCCTTAGCATCTCTATCTAGCATCGGCACAGAGTCCACAGGTATTCTGACCACTCGCTCCTTATTAGTAACTATTGCCACCTCTGTACCAGGGATAGCACGTACCATTCCCGCCAAATGATCAGTTTTGTTATGAAACTTGAGGATTTGTAGACCTAAATCACCACGATTAGCTGCTCTTAAATTGCTGGCGGGTATTCGCTTGGCGTATCCTTCTTGAGTAACCAGCAATAACTGATCATCTTTACCAACATTCGCACAGCCGACCATTTGCTGATTTTTTACCAAGCGAAAAGCTTGTAAACCCATTGCCGCACGTCCCATAAGAGGTAACTGTTCATCATTAACGGCAAATCGCAACAAGCGGCCGCCAGAACTAGCTAAAATCAGATGTTGACCTGTGGTGGTAAACTCAGTAAAAGACAATTCATCATTATCTTTGAGTTTTAAAATCGTAATTCCGCGCCGACTGAGATTAGCAAATTCCTCCAAAGCCAGACGCTTAATGCGCCCTTGTTTTGTCAGCAGTATAATTTGATTAATTTCAGGATCTTCTGGCAGCACAAAGCGGCTAACAATACCTTCTACATTGGCTTGAGCCGTACTGGTAAGCATGGTAATTAATGGTGTTCCCCGTGGAGAACGTCCAGTTGTGGCGGGAATATCTCCCACCTTCACAGGGTAAACTTTGCCCCCAGTATTGAGGATGAGCAAATCTTGATTGGTATCAGTTACCGCTGTTTGAATAATGAAGTCATTTTCATGCAAACTGTTTTCAGTTTTTGGTTTCTTCCCATGAGGAGAAAGACGACGTACATAACCGCGTTGAGTAAATTCTAAAATAGCTTCTTCTGAGGGTTGTTCAGATTTGGAATTTTCCTCTGTTTCTGTTTTGCCCTTTTCTTGTTTAACTGGGATATCGCTGATGGAAGAAATTTTAGTTCTTCTAGCATCTTCATATTTGCGTTTGAGAGTTCGCAAATCCTTTTTCAAAGACTTCAGTAATTCCCGTCGGTCTTCCAGTAATCTCCGCAATGAGGTAATTTGCGCGTTGAGGTCACTAAATTCCTGCTGTAAATTTTGTTGTTCTAAACTGGTGAGACGGCGTAATGGCATGGCTAAAATGGCATCCGCTTGTACTTCACTCAAATCTAATTGGCTACAAAGAGTCATTTTGGCTGTACTACCATCGGTAGCTTGCCTTAAAATAGCAATTACTTCATCTAAGTTAGATAAAGCTGTTAATAAACCAGTGACGATATTTAAACGATTTTCAGCTTTACCTAACTCATAACTGTAGCGACGATTAAGGGTATGTTCTCGGAAATTGAGAAATTCCTGTAACATTTGCCGCAAGCTTAACTGGCGGGGTTGTCCATCCACCAAAGCCAAAAGAATTGCGCCAAAGGTAGTTTGTAGGGCTGTTTGGTGGTAGAGATGTTGGAGGACATCCTGGGGGTTGGTATCGCGTTTGAGTTCAATGACTACTCGCATTCCTTCACGATCGCTCTCATCTCGCAAATCAGAAATGCCGTGTAAACGACCTTGATTGACCAAATCAGCGACTTTTTCAATCCAGCCAGCTTTATTCACTTGATACGGTAATTCTGTGACGATAATCGCTGTCCGGCGCTTACTTCCCCTAGTTGGCATAACTTCTTCTAGGGTAGCTACACCCCGGAGAACGATCCCACCTTTACCGGTAGTGTATGCTTCTCGAATGCCTGAGTTACCAACAATTTCCCCACCTGTAGGAAAGTCAGGTCCAGGAATTAGCTCAAATAACTTCTCATCCTTTAAATCTGGATTATCAATTAAAGCTATTAAACCATCGACTATTTCCCCTAAATTATGGGGTGGAATATTTGTAGCCATTCCCACAGCAATACCAGCACAGCCATTAAGTAAGAGAAATGGTAACTGAGCAGGTAATACTGTGGGTTCTTGTTGTGAATTATCGAAATTTCCGATAAATTCTACAGTTTCTTCGCCAATTTCTGCCAGCATTCCTTCATGACTCACTGGTGCAAGGCGCGTCTCTGTATAACGCATTGCTGCTGGTGGGTCATTATCCACACTGCCAAAATTACCATGTCCGGCTAGTAAGGGGTAACGGCTGGAAAAATCTTGTACTAACCTGACCAAAGCATCATAAACAGCTTGATCCCCGTGGGGATGGTATTTACCTAATACGTCACCAACTACGCGAGCGCATTTGCGATAAGGTCTATCTGGTGTTAAACCGAGTTCGTGCATGGCATACAAAATCCGCCGATGCACAGGCTTTAAGCCATCACGCACGTCCGGTAATGCTCGCCCAACTATCACACTCATGGCATATTCTAGATAAGACCGTTGCATCTCGGTGTGCAGGGGTGTTGGAATTACCTGTCCCGTGGAGAGAAGGTTTAACTGTTGTGCCATGAGTTTTTTCCCTGAATTCTAACTATACAAAAATCGCTGTAACTTACCACTGTAACAACCACAGCATTACCAATGAAATAGCATTCCTCACACAATTTTGATTCTCAGAGGATAAAAAACCGTAGTATTATCCTTGATGTTGGGGATACACATTGATTATTAAACGGGTGGCAAATATTATTTGCTGCATAACGTCTTATACCAAATTGGTAGCGGTTATACTGTTTCAAATTGTGGAAACACCTTAACCATCAACACTTTCCCATCGAAAATCCCAAAGCAGAAATCCAATATTGCTTGTAATCCTCCCATATTCACCCTAATTTAAATTCTTAAATTCTCATGAAAACAGTTTTGATTGTCGAAGATGATCTGATTAATGCTCGTGTTTTTTCCAAGATTTTGACCAAACGTGGTGGCTTGGGGGTAAAACACACGGAAGATGTGGAAGAAGTAATAAAAATTGCCCAAGCTGGGGAAGCTGATTTGATTTTAATGGATGTTTCTCTGTCACGTAGTATTTATCAAGGCAAGTCTGTTGATGGTATCAAAATTACACAAATGTTAAAATCTGACCCACAAACCGCAAATTTACCTGTGATTTTAGTGACTGCACACGCTATGGAAGGCGACCGCGAGAACTTTCTTAAACAAAGTGGTGCTGATGGCTACATCTCAAAACCAGTTGTTGACCATCAGCAATTTGTTGAGCAAATCATGGAACTTCTCCCCAAAAACTAGCTTTGAGTATTGATAACTGATATTAGCAACGTTCACCCATCAAGATTTGGCAATATTTGTATTTTGGGAAAGAATCTACTGTGCAGTCGGTGGATCGGGGATGATTACATCTTCCTGTGGATATAGGGCTGATTGCATTTGAGGTAAATCCAAGAACTTTTTGGCATCTAGTAACAGGCGTGTACCCCAAAGGTTTTGTTTAAGAAAGTCTAATTCTGCATAGCGTTGGTCTATGCGGAGTGCTTCTTGCCCTATTGCTAAACCTTGTTGGCTATCGCCTTTAGTATACAGTGCTACTGCTAGTGCTAATAAAGGTTCTGCTGCTTTTTTGTCAATAGCAATTGCCTCTTGCCATTTCTTTATTGCGCCTTCAACATCCCCTTGTTCGTATTTAATTAAGCCAATGTTGTTAACTGCTGGCCAGAATTTTTTATCCTGGGATACAGATTCATTAAATTTGGCGATCGCCTCTGGTAAACGACCGAGCATATAATAAGCATTACCCAGATCAAACAACCCTTCTGGATCATTGGGTTGTAACTTCAACCCAGCTTGATAATAGTTGGCTGAAGCTTGATAATTTTCTTTCTGAAAATTAGCTGAACCTATAGCAAAAAGAACATCCGCATTTTTGGGATTGAGAGTTTGTGCCTTTTTCAAAGCTGCGATCGCTGCATCAAACTCTTTTGTTTGCAGATGTAATCCACCTAACAGGAACCATACTTTATCATTTTTAGGAGCTAGTTGAGTCGCCAGCCTCGCTCTTGGCAAGGCCATATCAATTTGCTGAAACTGAGCTAATTGAGCAGCTTCTTGAGCCAAGCTCAAACCCTGCTTCTCTAACTTAGCTGTATCAATCTCTACTGTATGAGGTATTAGCGCCTGTGCGTGAACTGCTTGGGGCAGATTCCATAAACCACAGACAATTAGAAAAGAAATAAAATTAAGGTGTTTTGGCACACTACCGCCTCTTAGCCACAAATCAATTTATCTTTACCGTTAGCTTAGACGATTTCCACTGTAGACGACAGGTAAATTTTACAGAATAGTGGTGATTGGTGATTGGTGATTGGTGATTGGTGATTGGTGATTGGTGATTGGTGATTGGTGATTGGTGATTGGTGATTGGTGATTGGTGATTGGTGATTGGTGATTGGTGATTGGTGATTGGTGATTGGATGAATAACCCAATTCCCAATTGACATTAATTGTGAAAATTTGTTATATTAATAAGTAATAACATACTTATTTATGCCACGGACACCAAAAATTACCAATGAGCAAATATTAGATGCAGCCCGTGAAATATTTCTTGAGCAAGGTTTTGGGGCTTCAACCTTGGAAATTGCTCAAAAAGCTGGAATTTCAGAAGCGTCTATTTTCAAACGCTTTTCCACTAAAGAAGAACTTTTCTTTGCATCAATGGGTATTCCTGAAAAATCACCTTGGGGAAAGAAACTTGACGCTTTGGTGGGAAAAGGAAATCTGAAACAAAATCTTATAGATTTGAGTCTAGAGATTCTAGAATTTAATCGTCAAGTAATGCCACGTTTGATGATGTTGCGATCGCGTGGTAATTTAATCCCAGAAATGTTCAATCGCGCAGATTCTAGACCTAGCCGAGATTTGAAAACATTTACCAATTTTCTAGAAAGGGAAATAGCACAAGGAAGACTGCGCCCCTGCGATCCCCAAACTATTGCTATGATATTGTTAGGATCACTGATGAATTATGTTTTCTTAGAGCATATACACCCCACAGGAGAACGACCTACAGATGAACTCTTATTTGTCCAGAATCTCATAGAGATAGTTTGGCAGGGAATTTCACCTACTTAATCTCAATATTAATTGCACAAGTGAGTGTAATATTTTTAGCCAATTAATTTGGGCAATTATTCAACAATGGACAATTAACAATGAACAATTGACAATTACCTTTCCCTGAAAGTCAGAGTCTTGAAAAAGCGGAATTTTTGGCTTTTTTACCCTGTAAAGAGGAGGTGTTAAACCTTGAATGAAACAATTGTCAATTATCAACTGTCAATTATCAATTAATAAGTGATTACTTACATTTTATTGTTGTGGTTTGAGATTGGTGATTAGTGATTACACCCACGTTTCGTCTTTCCTCAACACCAGTAAAATTCACCCTATGATGTGAGGGCGCACCATTCTCTAAACTTTTAGTATAAATAAGAACTTACATCTATTCATCTTAGTTATTTGTCAGTTAATAGCAAAAGATTGTTTAGTATTGAGATCAAAACTTGATAAATTGGGTAATTTACGAAATTTTAGACAAATAAGAAGGCAAATAATAATATGACTAGCTACACAGAAATTCCACTGATAGGCAAAAAAGTTAAGTATCCATTACGCTGGCTGATGGGTTTAGTCGCTGCTGGTGTTTTCGTTGTGGGGACAACAACAGTCCTAAAAGTAGTAAACCGGGAAAACAGCAAACAAGACATTTCTCAACTCACTGTTCCCGTGGAAGCAAAAAGCGTCACAGTGAGAATTACAGCGAGTGGGAAAGTGCAACCAGTACAAAGCGTGAATATTAGCCCGAAAAGTCCGGGATTATTAGCAGAATTAAACGTTGAACAGGGAGAAACAGTCCAAAAGGGGCAAATTATAGCCCGCATGGATAATTCCGAAATCAAGATGCGGATACTTCAGTATCAAGCTAACTTAGAACAGGCCAAAGCACAACTAGCAGAAAGCGAAGCAGGGAGTCGTCCTGAAGAAATTGCCCAAGCAAAAGCGAGGTTAGCACAAGCGCAAGCTCAACTAGCTGTAATTCGTGCTGGTAATCGTTCGCAGGAAATTGATCAAGCTAGGGCGGCTGTAGATGCTGCTAACGCTCAGGTAGAACTAACTCAATCCAGGGTAAAGCGTTACCAAGCTTTAGCTAAAGAAGGTGCTATTTCTCAAGATACTTTAGACCAGTACATTACTGAAGATAGAAGAGCAAAAGCCAGTTTAGAAGAAGCAAAAAAGCGATTATCTTTGCAAAAAGCTGGAAACCGTGATGAAGATATCAAAAGACAACAAGCAGTTGTTACCCAAGAAAGGGAAGCATTGCGAAAGTTAGAAAATGGTAGTCGTCCTGAAGAAATTGCTCGTTTGAGAGCAGCTGTAACAGCTGCCAATGCTCAATTAAGACAGCAACAAGTACAGTTAGAAGATACAATTATCCGCGCTCCCTTTTCTGGAATTGTTACCCAAAGATATGCCACATTAGGAGGTTATGTTAGTCCTGCTATTTCTGCTTCTAGTAATGCTTCTGCTACTTCCACTTCAATTATTGCTTTAGCTAGAGGTTTAGAAATTTTGGCGAATGTTCCTGAAACTGATATTGGGAGAATTAAACAAGGACAAGAAGTAGAAATTGTCGCTGATGCTTATCCTGATCAGGTGTTTAAAGGGAGTGTACGTTTAATTGCTCCTGAAGCAGTTGTAGAACAAGGTGTAACATCATTTCAGGTGCGGATAAATATTGATAGTGGTGTGGATAAATTGCGTTCTGGTTTAAATGTGGATGTGACATTTTTGGGCGATCGCATTAATGACGCTTTAACTATACCCACTGTCGCTATTCTCACGGAAAATGGCAAAACAGGGGTATTAGTACCAGATGAAAATAATAAACCCCAGTTTCGAGAAATTACTATTGGTACACAAATTAAAAATGAAACTCAAGTTTTAGAGGGTGTAAAAACAGGTGATTTAATATTTATTAATCCTCCAAAAGATTACAAGATTAAAAAAGAGAAAAAATAGGTGACAGGAGTCAGGAGTCGTAGGGGCGAAGCATTCGGAAAATAACCTGTGATAAAAATTGATAATTTATCGCCCGAATGCTTCGCCCTTACAGGAGTTAGGAGTTAAATAGAGAAAGAAGAATAATTCTGAAAATCCAAAATCTAAAATCCAAAATCAAACGTCTTATGAATTTTCTAGAAAGTGTACAAATGGCAGGTAAAACCCTGATATCTAATAAACTGAGAAGTGTTTTAACAATGCTGGGGATTATTATTGGCAATAGCTCAGTAATTGCGATGATTGGTATTGGTGAAGGTGGACAAAAATTTGTATCTGACCAATTAAATTCCTTGGGTCCAAATGTTGTATTTGTGATTCCTGGTAATGAAGAAGTTCAGCGAGTTTCTAGGGATGTTGTGAGAACTTTAGTTTTAGAAGATGCGAATGCAATTGATACTCAAGTACCGACCATAGCAGAAACAACAGCAGAATTAAATAGTAGACAGGTTGTTACTTATAAAAACAGAAATACCAATGTGAATATTATTGGTACAACTCCTAGTTTTTTGAAAGTACGTGATTTTGAAGTAGCAACAGGAAGATTTTTCACCGACATAGATATGAAGCGCAGTAACCAAGTTGTGGTTTTAGGTGGGAAATTAAAAGAAAAACTTTTTGGTGATAAAAATCCTATTAGTCAACCAATTAGAATCAAAAATACCAGCTTTCAAGTAATTGGTGTTTTAACAGAAAAAGGTTCAAATTTGGGTGTAAATTATGATGATTCTGCATTAGTGCCCATTATGACAGCAGCAAATCGTTTAGTGGGTAAAACCTCACCTTATGGTTTAGAAGTAACTTATATTGTTGCTTCTGCTAAAGATGCTGATAGTGTGGATGCAGCAGAATTTCAAATTACTAATTTACTGCGACAAAGACATAAATTAGTGGGGGAAAATGACTTTACTATTCGTACCCAAAAAGATGCTTTAGAAACAGTCGGTCAAATTTCCGGTGCTTTGACAATTATGTTAACAGGAATTGCGGCTATTTCCTTATTTGTTGGTGGTATTGGAATTATGAATATTATGTTGGTTTCTGTAACTGAACGTACCCAAGAAATTGGTTTAAGAAAAGCGATAGGTGCTACCCAACAAGATATTTTACTTCAGTTCATGATTGAAGCAGTTATTGTTTCTGTCATTGGTGGTGTAGTTGGTACTGCTGTGGGAGTTGGGGGTATAATGTTAGTCGCTGCTGTAAGTCCTTTAGAAGCAAGTATTTCTTTTGTTTCTATTAGTATGGCGGTGGGTATTTCTGGGGGTATTGGTTTATTTTTTGGGGTTGTTCCTGCGCGTCGTGCTGCACAACTTGATCCTATTGTGGCGTTGAGGAGTGCGTGAGTAATTGAAAATGTCTGAATCAAGATTTCCAGGATTTAAGGATTTACAAATTATCAATGAATTCTGCAAGAGTTCTATTATAATATTGTAATTACAAAAAACTACTTTTGTAAACTAATCATTAGAAAATTAAATCTCTATGTCTAACACTCTCACTATTCATGATTCTCTTTCTCCTAACTCTGAACCAAAATCAGAAATTATCCGTTTAGAAAATATATTTAAAGTCTACGGAATGGGGGAAACAGAAGTACAAGCATTAAATGATATCAACTTATCTATTCATGAAGGTGAATATTGTGCCATTATGGGTCCTTCTGGGTCGGGAAAATCAACAGCGATGAATATTATCGGTTGTTTAGATCGTCCTAGTTCTGGTAATTATTATTTAGATAATGTCAATGTTGCCCAAATGAATGATCAGGACTTAGCACACATTAGAAATAAAAAGCTGGGTTTTGTATTTCAACAATTTCATTTATTACCCCAACTTACAGCTTTAGAAAATGTGATGTTACCAATGGTTTATGCTGGGGTAAAACCCAGTGAAAGAAAAGAACGTGCTGCGGAAGCATTAATAAAAGTAGGGTTAGAAAAACGTTTAAATAATAAACCTACTCAGTTATCAGGAGGACAACAACAAAGAGTAGCGATCGCTCGTGCAATTGTCAACCGTCCTGTTGTACTCTTAGCAGATGAACCTACCGGTGCTTTAGACTCTCGCACAACTCAAGAAGTTTTAGATATTTTTGGTGAATTAAATAGCACGGGAATTACAGTTGTGATGGTGACTCATGAAACGGAAGTTGCTAGTCAAACCAATCGCATTGTTTGGTTTCGTGATGGAAAAGTTGTACACTCTCACTTAACACCAGAAGAGTTACATCAACTGGTAGCTTCTTAGAGGATGTTTGAAAAGTCTCTCATGATGTATCAAATATTTTCAGATCCCCCTAAAACCTCATTGAAAAGGGGGACTTTAAAGAATTTAGTCCCCCCTTTTTAAGGGGGTTGGGGGAATCTAAAAATCAACTATATACTAGAAGTTAACCCCAAACGAAAAGTAAAACCAGGACTATAGATACGATTCACCTTTTCATATTGTTCACCGAACAAATTTTCCAAGTAAAAAGTCAATCCTAAATTTTGACTCACAGGAATACGACCACTCAAATCTAAATTTACAAAAGAAGGTGAAAAATCTGTAGGTCTCTCACCAGCAGCGGTATTAGCAAACACAGCCCGACGAGTACCACTATTATAAGTCAGATACAAATTAGCTTCCCATCCATGCTTTTGATAACCAATTCCACCTTGCAGCAAAGAATAAGGAATCAAACCTAATTGTAACCCTTTTTCCGTTCCCGTTTTAATTTCGGCATCTGTATAAGTGTAGTTGATAAAAGTAGACCAATCACGAGCTAATTTTAATTGCAAAGCAGCTTCTAAACCATTAGTATCTACCAAACCCACATTTGTCCATGTTCTAGTACGATTATCAATAGCCAAACGATTATCCAAACTACTACCAAAATAAGTCAACTGCGCCAGCAAATTACTAGATAAATTAAAATCCACTCCCGCAGTCCAAGTAGAACCAGTTTCGGGTTTTAAATTTGGGTTTGGATTCCAATTATGAACATTATCAAAAACATATAATTGATCTAAACCAGGATTACGTTGCGCCCCTGCCCAACTGCCACGGACAGCAACCACAGGATTCATGGCATAACGGAAACCAAAACTAGGATTGAAATAACTATCAAACTGACTGTCAAAGCTTTGTCTTAAACCCAAATCAATCAGAAAATCATCACTAACTTTCCAAGTATTTACCGCAAACAAAGCCGTATTTAAAACACTTCTATCTTCCTTTTCATCTTTATCAGCAAGATTACCTATACTGACAACATCACCATTTAAATCAGTGTTTTTTAAATCTAAACCCCAACGCAATTGATTATTGTCGCTCAGTTTCCACTCATGATCTACCCTAGTAGTAATTTGTTTAGTATCTAAAATTCCTGTACGATAAACTGTTCCTCCTGTTCCCGGTCCGTATGTACTAAAGTAATTTTGATTATAACCGATAGTAGTTGTTAAATTTGAATCGTTATCTTTACCCAGTCGAGTTTTCCAGGATAACCCAATATTTAAACTATCATGATCTAATCTATCTCTTTGTAAAGGAAAACCAAAATAAATTAAACCCCTACGACTACTGAGGGTCTTAAAATCTAAATTCACAGAATTTTTAGCATCTAAATCTAAACCAATACTACCAAAATAGGTACTGGTGGCAGTATCAGCATTAAATAAATAACCATCCGCAGGATTACGATTTGCTGCACCCACAGGAACACGATAACGGTTGTCTATAAAGAATCTTTCAAAACTGAAATTGTATTTGACTTTATTAGCAGAACCAGAATAAGTAACCTGTTGATTATTTAAATTTAAAGATCCAAATTCTGCACTACCAGTTAATTTGGGCTTTCTAAAACCTGCTTTGGTGATAATATTCACAATTCCACCAAAAGCCGAAGAACCATATAAAGATGAAGCCGCACCGCTATATAATTCTACCCTTTCAATTGCCTCCACAGGAATACTATTTAAGTCAGTAGCACCATGATAAGTGCTAATATCATTATTAAATGGTCTGCCATTAATTAAGAATACAGATTGATTAATCGAAGCACCGCGATAATATGTTCCGGTGTGAATATCCGCACCATGTCCCACATTATTAATAGCAAAACCAGGCATTTTTTTTAAAACATCAGCAACGCTAGTAGCACCTTGTTTTGCGATTTCTTCTTTTTCAATTACATGAGTTGGTGTAGATTCGGGTAAAGCGTCTTTTTCTCCTATCGCTTCAATGGAAATATCTGTATCCTCTGTAGGTTCTGTAGGACTTAAATCTGTTTCTGTGTTTTTTTTAACTTCGGTTTCCGCAGGTTGTTGAGTTAATAAGTTCGCATTTGTGGCAGGTAGTTGAATTTCATTTAAACTAGGAATATCTGAATTTACTACCTGATCTTTAGTTTTATTATTATTAGCGACAGCAGGAAAAGCTACCAGTAAACTCAGTAAAAAAACTGGCAGGAAAACAAAATTATTATTCATCTTTCTCAACTCACACTTGGTAAAAACAAATGTAGGTATTCTCTCTGTTTATATAAAAACTGTCAAAAGACAAGCTGTCATATTTCAGATCACCTAATTATTTTCTAAATCACTATTAGACTCAGAAGAGGTAGAATCAGGTGGTGTTACTTCCTGGGTTTTACTTTCATCAACCTGATTTTCTGTATCAGATTTGACTGGTTCTAGTGAAGATGTAGATTCTTGAGGATTGGTAATTTTTGGTTTTGGTTGAGAAGCTTCTCTCTGTCTTTCTCTTTGTCTTTCTTTGATTTGACGATGACGCTGTGACCCTTGGATTGCAAAATTAATTGATGCTGTCACACCTTGTCTACCACCATCTAAAGGTGTTAATTTCCACTCTTGTACAGCTTGTTGAGCAGCTTCATCTAGTTCACTATCACCACTAGAACGAATTAACCGCACAAAGGTAACATTACCATTAGCATCCGTATCAAGAGCAACTTCAGCACGACCTTCTATACCCCGCCTTCTGGCTTTATTGGGATATTTGATATCACATCTAATACAATCTGCACGATTTAATTTTGTCCCATTGACAGGACGTGGTTTTGGTGCGATCGCAATATTTCTCTCACCATTTCCAATACCATTTCCAGTACCTTTACCTGCACCATTTCCAATACCATTTCCAGTGCCATTTCCAGTACCTTTACCTGCACTATTTCCAATACCATCTCCAGTACCGCTACCCTCACCATTTCCAGTCCCATTTTCTGTACCTTTACTTAAACCAGACCGCAAACGATTACCTAAATTACTTAAACTATTTTGACTAGATGAAGTAGTAAAAGTATTGTTGGAACTAACACTAACACTGCTAGGAGTTATTAACTTTGGTGCTGGAACATTTGAAAGTTTTGTATCTGGTATGACAGTTTGTTCAGGTTGTTCAACTGTGGGTTGAGTGGTTGTTTCAGTTTCTACTTTTTCAGTTATTTTTTCAGTTATTTTTGAAATAGGTGTAGTTGTTAAACTTGGTTGTGTTGTCGTCGGTTCAGGAATAGTTTTAGCAATAGGTGTAGTTGTTAAACTTGGTTGTGTTGTCGTCGGTTCAGGAATAGTTTTAGTAATAGGTGTAGTTGTTAAACTTGGTTGTGTTATCGTCGGTTCAGGAATAGTTTTAGTAATAGGTGTAGTTGTTAAACTTGGTTGTGTTATCGTCTTTTCAGGAATAGTTAGTGTTTGGCGTTGTTTGACAACAAAATTTTGAGTAGTTTTCAGTTGGGTTTGTTTAACTACAGGTTGAATAGCAGCATTACTCACGCTCAAGGTAGTTTTTTCTGGAAGAGAACTTTTAAAATTGTTATTACCACCACTACCACCACTACCACCACTAGCAGAATTTATCTTTGGTTGAGAGTTTTTTATCTCTTGTGGTTTGGCTATTATTTCCGGAACAGTTTCCACAATTGTGATTTCAATTGGTTCTTCTTGAGTTTGAGAAACTCTTTGTATAAATTTGCCAATCCCTAAAGCTAAAACCCCAATATGAAATACTAAAGAAGCGATGAGACTACAAAATAAAAAAGATTTAAGTGCTTTAGCTTCTTTTTCTCGCTGCTCTACAATTACAATCGAAAAACCCATATTTTAATTATTGTTTATGTTTTTATAATTTATTAGTTGTTTCTACTTATCTAATAATTGGATTAATTAGCGAGACAAAAAGCCCCGCCAATAATTATTTCAATTCAGAAAGTAAATTGTATTACTTCCAATTTTTATCTGCTTGTTCCAACACATAAGCAGCTACATTTTCAATGTTTTCGGTTTTTATGCGCTTACCAAAGGCTGGCATCGCACCCTTGCCGTTTGTAATTTGAGTAATAATAGCTTCAGCAGAGTACATATTGTACTTTTCCAAATCTGCTTTCTTCAAGCTTTTAGCAGCATTAACTAAATTTTTACCCCCCGCATGACATTGAGCGCAATTAGCTGTAAATACTGCTTTTCCAGCAACTGTATCTGCTGCTAAAGCGGGACTACTGAAGGCAAAAGTGAAGATGGTTATGCCTAACAGTAATACGGAAATTATCTTTTTCATCTCGTGTTCTCTCTACAACAATCGTTGAGTTGGTGCAATATGCTTCATAATTTTCTTTGGATTCTGTTGTATCAGTCAAACGACAAGCTGTAAAACTTGGAGGTCATTTTGGCAAAATTTACCTGACGTTCTTTTTATATCACGGGTTTGCAGTAAATGTAAATTTATGTAAAGGTCAGTGTTTCCTAGCCTCTACAGATCACTTTTTCAGCAACCGCTAAATAGTAATTCTGATTCATAATTTTTGAATTATCAAGCATTATTCCCAACTGCCAAAACAGTTGGGAATCTCTTGTCTTACCCTTTCAGGTATAACTATTATTAACTCACTGACAAATCTATTTACCAGCCAGCTTCCGCTTTTTCCATGACGTAAGCAGCTACATTGGCAATATCATCAGCTGACAAATTATTTTTGAAAGCTGGCATAGCATTTTTACCGTTTGTAACTTGAGCAATAATAGCAGATTCAGAGTAAATATTGTACTCTTCTAAGTCTGCCTTACTCAAACTTTTAGCAGCATTAACTAAATTTTTACCACCTGCATGACAAGAAGCACAATTAGCTGTAAATATTTTTTCTCCAGCACCAGTGTCAGCAGCGAAAGCAGGATTAATGAAGGCAAAGGTGAAGATAGTGATGCCTAATAGTAATACAGAAATAATCTTTTTCATTTTGTGTTCTCTCTACAACAATTGCTGATTAGGAGGTACTTGCTCCATAATTCTCTTTTTATTGTCTTGTATAAATCAAAAGAATAACTGTAAAAATTGAACTAAATTATTGAGCATAATAGATGTAATACTTATTATTGCAATGGTTGGGAATATATATTAATTTATATTAAACATAAATTTAAGTCACAAAAAAATCATTCTTAACTAAAAATTAAAAATTCATATCTAAAAAATGCTAAGATTAATGCTAATAATTATGTCAAAATAATTAAACATAAAATAGGGTTTGCTGATAGCGTAGCGTGGCGTTAGCCATATAAATCAGAAAACTTTACAGGTAAAGGGTTTTAGCTATTTTGACTTGTACTGAGCGACTTGTACTGAGCGCAGTCGAAGTAAGCCGAAGTGCTTTCAAAAAGTGCCAGCTTTTATGAGGTGGCAAGTGAAAAACCCTGCACTTAATTCCTACTTAAAGAAAAAATCCTTCCTATCCAACTCTTGAAACTGTCACCGTGGCGTAGTACCTGTCACCTGTCACCTAGCCTTCACAGATAACTTTTTCAGCAAACCCTAGTTAGAACATCAATTTATCATGAAAATCTTAGTACACAAGGGTTTTACTCTGACTCCTGACTCCTGACTCCTGCTATATTTTTCAGGCTTTTACTGACGGAAATCGACTGATGAAGGCTGAATGCTTAGGTGAAAAGATGTTTATTGATTCGCTAATCTAGTAATTGCTGGTTCACTGACTCGGCAAATTCGCCAATCTTCTAAAATATCAGCCCCCATAGTCCGGTAAAATTCCTGTGCAGAAACATTCCAATCTAAAACACTCCATTCTAAGCGCCCACAATTTCTTTCAACAGCTATTTTTGCTAATTTAGTCAGCAGTGCTTTACCAATACCTTGACGACGATATTCAGGTAAAACAAAAATATCTTCTAAATAAATTCCTGGCTTGGTGAGAAATGTAGAATAATTGTGAAAAAATAAAGCAAAACCCACAGCTTTACCTGTGACTTCTGCTAAAATCGCCTCTATATATTTTCGTTCACCAAATAAATGCTCATTTAATGCTTGAGCATTACCAGTGACAGCAGCAGATAATTTTTCATATTCTGCCAAGCCCTGAATTAATTCAAATAATACAGCACTATCACCAGGTTCAGCAAACCGGATAATTAAATCACTATCAAAAGTCATGAGTCTTATTCTCTAGTCCACAATCTCTAGTTTACAGGGGACTGGGGACTGGGGACTGGGGACTGGGGACTGGGTTAACCTCTCCTGCCTCCTGCCTCCTGACTCCTGACTCCTGACTCCTGACTCCTGCTTTAAATTAACCAACCTTTTAAACGTTTAGCGATATGAGGACGGCGTAATTTTCGCATCGCTTTACTTTGAATTTGCCGTACTCGTTCACGGGAAAGGTTAAACATATTCCCCACTTCTTCCAGAGTACAGGGTTCGCTGGTTGTCAGTCCATAGCGTAAAGAAATTACGTCTTTTTCCCTGGGGGTGAGAACATCACCTAAAACCTCCCATATCTCCTGACGCATCATATTTTCATTCATTTTTGCTTCTGGAGATTGGTTATCTTCATCTTCCAACAAGTCCATCAATTCTGTATCTTCTTCTTTACCAACACGGTGATTTAAAGATAATGCTTGCCGGCGTAGTTGTTGCAGTTGACGCAGTTGTTGAACGCTTATTTCCAACGACTCGGCCATTTCCGCTTCTGTCGGGTTGCGAGCGAGTTTTTGTTTAAGTTCTCTTTGGGCTTTTTTAAGTTTGTTGAGTTTTTCAACAATGTGAATTGGTAGGCGGATAGTGCGGGCATCATTAGCTATAGCCCGTGTAATCGCCTGTCGAATCCACCAATAAGCATAAGTCGAAAACTTATAGCCCTTATCGGGATCAAACTTCTCTGTAGCGCGATTTAAACCCATAGCACCTTCTTGAATTAGATCTAGAAAAGGCACTCCCCGATTAAGATATCGTTTAGCAATAGATACTACTAATCTCAAGTTAGAGCGAATCATTTTCCGCTTCGCTACCCTACCTTGATACAACCGACTTTCCAGTTGTTTTTCCGTCATATCAAACTTAGCAGCTACCTCGCTTTTGCTGGGGTTGTGTCCCAGTTCTGCTTCTAAAGCAGCTTGTAAGTCTTTTACTTCTTCTAAAAATCTTACCCTATGCGCCAACTCTACTTCTTCGTCAGGTTTAAGGAGAGGATAACGCGCCATTTCCTTAAAAAATGCGCCCACAGCATCGTCATGTTCGGTTTTATTATATCCCGAAGGACGTGCCGCTGCCATTTCATCCCCATCTCGTTCATCTGACTCCAAATTTTCCACAATTGAAGAGTCTTCAAATACTACTGCATCTAAACTATCAAGTGATGGTTCTTCATGATCAGCAGCGTTATCCAGTATTTCCATTGTTCCCAATTCAGCAAGATTCATAGTTTCCTTTTGGGATAGTTGCTTGGTTTGGTACATAAATTTAGTGACAGCTGCTCGTTTGAGAATAGTTAGTTTTTACCGACATATACACCCATTTACCCAGCCAAATACAATCTTCTTGAAAATTCTTGATTCGGAAAGAAAATATGTATCTGTCTGCCATATTTTGGTTACATCTAGATACAATTTATATGGTCTTTGCATCCAAAATACCATCTTTCCCCACTACCAGCAGACATATTTCTAATTTTTTTCTTCATCACCAAATATGTCAAACCCCCCTCAAACATTCTCCAGCTTAACAAATATAAAAATTCCATCTAAAGACCCTATACGTTAAATTTTTATGTATTTCCATGAAGTTTTGTTTGATTTGGAGTAAAAAAGTTAAAGCTTCCTAAGTTAAAGCTTCCCAAATGATCCAAATTACAAAAATGGTAGCTTAAAATCCGGACAATCTTGATTGTATCAAAGCATCTCACATACAAAAACTATTGAATATCTATCAATAGGTGGAAAAACTCTACTACCTATTTAGTAGACAAAAACAACTCATTATTATCGGATATACTTTCATTTGTGTAGTTAGCATAAAATATTTATTGCACGTATTGTAGAAATTATTTTGTCTATAAGATGACATATAAACAAAGTTATCAACTATCATGAGTAATAAAAGTATTGCGAAATACAGTTTGTTTGTAGTAAAATAGGAGTTAAACGTTAAGTGCGTCTGGTGAATTTGATTCATTCAGATGAGCAAATATCTATTAAAAAAGCCAAAAATTATGTATATTCAGGATGTAAGTTTATCCTCTCTATTGGTAGCTGAACCAGGATCATCATACCAGTCCAAAACAAATCGTTATCCTTGGATTGAAGTATTGGTAGATTTGTCAAAAACTTTAGCGCCGACGACAAATAAAACACCAGAAGAGAATGTAGCAATTGATGAAACAGTAGAAAAAGATTTATTAAATGATGCCATACCAGAACAGGAATTATCAGTTGATGAACTATCTAACAAGGACCTATTGATTTATAAGATACCAGAACATTTAGATATTAAACCGGGGGATATTTTAACAGTTCCCTGGAGGACACAACTGTTAGGAGGAATAGCGATTCGTTTATTATCCCAACCACCAGCAAATTTAGGACTAGAGAAAATTCGGGAAGTACAAGATGTAGTCAGCAAAGAATTTTTCTCTAGCACCTATTGGGAATTACTGAATCGCATCGCCGCCTATTACTACACACCATTAATTCAAGTCATTCGGGTAGCATTACCACCAGGATTATTAGGGCGATCGCAAAGTCGTCTGCGACTAAAACCAGAAAATATTCCCAATGGTGCAGCCGAATTTTTACGTTCTCAAGCTGCCAAAGAAATACTGACAATACTTGAATCGCAACCAGATGGAGATTACAGTTTTCAATACCTCAAACGTCAAGTCAAAGGTTTTTATTGGGCAAAAAAACAATTAATAGATAGAAACTGGGCAGAAAGCTATTTCAAATTCACTCAATCTAAACCACAAATGAAACTAGCAGTAACGCTAGTTGATCATGGAAGATACATGAATCTCACTAAACGGCAACAAGAAATATTGAAAATACTGGGAGATCATGGTGGTGAATTATGGGTGACAGAGTGTGTAGAGATATGTCAAACTACACTACCTACTTTAAGAGGATTAGAACAAAAAGGTTGTATTGTCATTGAAGAACGGGAAAAACTACGCAGAGAACAAGGACCCAAAATAGCCGGGGATCAAGCCAAATTATTAACACCAGCCCAAACTAATGCTTTAGAAACCATCAAATCATTAAACGGATTTTCTCAAATTTTATTACATGGGGTAACAGGTTCAGGAAAAACCGAAGTTTACCTACAGGCGATCGCCCCCCTACTCAACCAAGGAAAATCAGCCCTAGTATTAGTCCCAGAAATTGGCCTCACACCCCAACTCACAGACAGATTTCGCGCCCGTTTTGGTAACAAAGTGCAAGTTTATCACAGCGCCCTTTCCGACGGTGAACGCTACGACACCTGGCGACAAATGTTTACCGGAGAAGCCCAAGTAGTCATAGGAACACGCAGCGCCATCTTTTCCCCCTTACCCAACCTGGGATTAATTATCCTCGACGAAGAACACGACAGCAGCTTTAAACAAGACTCACCCATCCCCACTTACAACGCCCGCACAGTAGCCCAATGGCGTGCAGAACTAGAAAACTGCCCCCTAATTTTAGGTTCTGCTACCCCCTCCCTTGAAAGTTGGGTAAGTATCAAAGAAAGCAGGGGAGCAGGAAGCAGGGAGCAGGGAGAGATCAACAACCCAATCACCAATCACCAATACCTCTCCCTTCCTGAACGCATCAACTCCAAACCCCTACCACCTATAGAAATAGTGGATATGCGTCAAGAGTTGAAAGAAGGAAATAGATCAATATTTAGTAGATCCCTACAACAAGCTTTAGAAGAATTAAAACAAAGGAAACAACAGGGAATATTATTTATTCATCGTCGGGGACATAGCACCTTTGTTTCCTGTCGTAGCTGTGGTTATGTGCTGGAATGTCCCAACTGTGATGTATCCTTGGCTTATCATCATGTAGAAGAAGGCGCACCCCAGTTATTAAAATGTCATTATTGTAATTATGGTCAACCACACCCTAAAAACTGTCCTCAATGTAGTTCACCCTACCTCAAATTCTTTGGTAGTGGTACTCAAAGAGTAACCCAGGAACTACAACGCCAATTTCCCCACATTAAACCAATTCGTTTTGATAGCGACACCACCCGCAAAAAAGGCGCACATCGCACCCTGATCAGCCAATTTGCCAACGGTGAAGCAGACTTATTAGTGGGTACACAAATGCTCACCAAAGGTTTAGACTTACCCCAAGTTACCCTTGTAGGAGTAGTTGCGGCTGATGGGTTGCTACATTTATCAGATTATCGCGCTAGTGAACGAGCTTTTCAAACCTTAACCCAAGTTGCAGGAAGGGCGGGAAGAGGAGAAGATCCCGGTAGAGTAATTATCCAAACCTACACCCCAGAACATCCAGTTATTGAAGCAGTGAAAACCCATGATTATCAATCTTTTTGTGATGCAGAATTAGAACAAAGGGAAGCACTTAATTATCCCCCCTATGGCAGATTAATATTATTACGTTTGAGTAGTTCTGATCCCATAAAAGTGGAAAATATAGCCCAACTCATAGCGACAAATTTTAGCGAACAAGAAGGACTAGAGATATTAGGACCAGCACCAGCTAGTATTTTACGAGTAGCTAATCGTTATCGCTGGCAAATACTATTAAAATTTGCTCCTGATGCACTGCCTAATTTACCAGATTGGGAAGAAATCAGAAAACTTTGTCCTGCTTCAGTCAGCTTAACTATTGATGTCGATCCCATTAATATTATGTAGGGGTTACTGAGAAAGTCTTTCCGTTGAGGTAGGGAATAGGGAATAGGGAATAGGGAGGAAAATTTTAGATTTTAGATTTTAGATTTTAGATTGAAGTTGACAAAAACAATCCAAAATCCAAAATCCAAAATCAATAACTCCTGACTCCTGACTCCTGACTCCTGCTATATTGTTATCATTTTTCAGTAGCAATAATATGTAAATCTATTTTTTTATCTCTGATTAAATCCATTAATCGCTGAGTAAAAGAACCTTTAATAAATCTTTTCCATTTAGGTTGTTGACTTTCACCAATAACGATTTGTGTAATGTGATGGGTAGCAGCAACCTGAGCTATTTCTTTAGGAACATTACTACTTTTAACGTGCAGAAACTCACCACCAAACTCTCGACAAAGTTTTTCACAAGTATCAATGTGTAAACTTTCTTGTTTAGTGAGAAATCTTTCAGGATCAGCTATAAATACAGCATAAAGTGGAGCATTCATATAATTAGCAAGTCGCGCCCCCCGACGTAATAATTGCAAAGAATTAGGATAAGTAGAAACACAAACTAAAACCCGTTCATGAATATTATAAACTTGTCCAGTAGTAATTGAAGTATTTGCCTCCTCCTCTACCGTATCTGCAACTTCTCTTAATGCTAATTCTCGCAAAGCTATTAAATTTCGACGTTGAAAAAAGTTTTCTAAAGACTGTTCAATTTTATCAGCAGCATAGATTTTTCCTTCAAGCAAACGCTCTTCCAAAGTTTCTGGAGTCACATCAATTACAACCACCTCATCCGCTTCATCCAGCACCCGATCTGGAATGCGTTCTCGCACTACAACACCTGTTATTCTTGCCACCAAATCATTTAAACTTTCCAAATGTTGAATATTCACAGTAGAATAAACATCTATGCCAGATGCTAAAATTTCTTCTACATCTTGATAGCGTTTTTCTCGTTCAGAACCCGGTATATTTGTGTGAGCTAATTCATCAATTAACACCAGTTGGGGAGAGCGTTCTAAAATTGCTTGAGTATCCATTTCTTGCAGTTTAATATTCTCTTTAATAATGGATTTTCTAGCAATAACTTCTAATCCTTGTGCTTTAAGAGCAGTTTCTTTACGTCCATGAGTTTCTAAAATACCAATAACAACATCAATCCCCTCTTGTTTCAGTTGATGTGCTTCCTCTAGCATTTTATAAGTTTTACCCACACCGGGAGCCATGCCAATAAAAATTTTATGTTTCCCTCGACGAGCAGGACGGATATAATGACTATCAGGGGATCGAGTAGAAGAATAAAACATGAGTTAATTTCTTAATAATTAGAGACTTTCAAATAAAAAAATATTCTATTCAATTCAATTAATTTATGTGGGGTAGGCATACTTCGACACGCTCAGTACAAGTCTTGCCTGCCCTTAAATTCCGACGGGCTATAAGCCCATCCCACAAGATTGAGGATAATTTATTTTCTGGAAATACCTTACCTGATTTTATCTAATGCTAGATTTAACTTAAAAACATTCACTCCTGGTTCACCAAATATATCTAAAAAACGCCCATCTGTGTTTTGAGAAATTAAAGTTTCTAATTGCTGGGGTTCAATTCCTCTAGCTTTAGCTATTCTGGGAATTTGCACCTTTGCACTTTCAGGAGTAATGTGAGGATCAAGACTAGAACCAGAAGTGTAAACTAAATCAGCCGTCGGTTGAATTTCTGCTTTTCTTAGTTTATTAATTTCACCTTCATTACCATTAATTCTTACTAACAATGCGGGATTACTAGGAGCTAAATTACTAGCACCAGATACACCAGTTTTCAAAATACCAGCCTCATCATTTTTGGGGTCAGCAGTGCTATAGTTAGTAGTGCTAGGACGACTCCAGAAATACTTTTCACTGGTAAAAGGTTGACCAATCAAAGCAGAACCAATCACCACACCTTGGGAATTTGTAATTAAACTGCCATTTGCTTGAAAAGAAAAAGCAACCTGTCCTGAAATTAACATAAATAAGGGATAGATAAAGGTTGTTAGCACCCATAAAACTAAAGTTGCACGAATCGCTTTACTAACTTGAAATCTCTGACGCATATTAAAACCTCTCCATTTCAAAAATATTAAAGTTTTTGTTGGGTTGCGCTATCGCTTAACCCAACTTACGAATTACAAATTAGTAATTAAAACCTCTCAGGTTGAAAAATCACAACAAATAAATAAACACAAAAACTGAGGGTGACAAGTCCTAATAAAGTAATTGTGTAAGCAAAAAAACGTGATTCTGCTCCCGGTGTTGTTGCTCGTACTGCTGGTGCTAATAAGACATTAACGCAAAGTAATAAAAATAAAATCAGAGGAAAACGATTACGTTTAGAAAATGCCAGTGATAAATATTCCATAATTCTCAAATCCCAAATCTAAAATTGATTAAGCTAAACCCACAGACACAATTAAAACATCAATAATTTTGATAGCGATAAAAGGAGCAACCACACCACCCAAACCATAAATAAAGATATTTCTTTGCAAAAGTTGATCAGCAGTTAAAGGACGAAATTTCACACCAGTTAATGCTAAAGGAATCAAAGCCGGAATAATTAAAGCATTATAAATTAAAGCTGATAACACAGCAGATTGGGTACTTGCTAAACCCATAATATTTAATCCATTCACACCAATACCAGGAAAAATCGCCGGAATAATTGCAAAGTATTTAGCGACATCATTAGCAATAGAAAAAGTTGTTAATGCTCCGCGAGTAATGAGTAATTGTTTGCCAATAGTAACGATATCAATTAATTTTGTAGGATCAGAATCTAAATCTACCATATTAGCAGCTTCCTTTGCCGCTTGTGTACCAGAATTCATCGCCACACCCACATTTGCTTGAGCTAAAGCTGGTGCATCATTCGTACCATCTCCAGTCATAGCAACTAATTTTCCTTGAGCTTGTTCACTGCGAATGACTTCAATTTTATCCTCTGGAGTTGCTTCCGCAATAAAATCATCAACCCCTGCTTCTTGGGCAATAACTGAAGCTGTAAGGCGGTTATCTCCTGTTAACATTACAGTTTTAATACCCATTTTTCGCATTTGTGCAAATCGTTCTTTAATCCCTGGTTTGATAATATCTTTGAGGTAAATTACACCGTAAATTTCATCATTTTGACAAACTGCTAAGGGTGTACCACCTAATTTAGAAACTCGCTCATAGGCTACATCAAGTTCTGGTGTTAATTGCCCATTTCGAGAACGCACAAATCCTTTAATTGCATCTACCGCACCTTTGCGAATTTCCACACCATTGGGTAAATTAATTCCACTCATGCGCGTCTTGGCAGAAAATTCTATACCCTCCGCAGTTTGGGGGTTAAAATCTAATTTTGCTCCTAATGATTCTGCTAATTTAACAATAGATTTTCCTTCGGGAGTTTCATCAAAAATACTGGATGCTAAACAAATTTTCGCAATTTCATCTAAAGGATGATTTTGGATGGGAATAAATTCTTCAGCCATGCGGTTGCCTAAAGTAATAGTTCCCGTTTTATCTAAAACCAAAGTATTAATATCTCCACAGGCTTCTACAGCCCTTCCAGAAGTAGCTATGACGTTAAATTGAGCGACTCTATCCATACCCGCAATACCAATGGCACTCAGTAAACCGCCAATTGTAGTAGGAATTAATGCCACTAATAAAGCAATTAATACCGCAATACTCACAGGTGATTTAACATAAACTGACACGGTAGGTAAAGTGGCAATTACCACTAAAAAAACTTGAGTTAAAACTGCTAAAAGCACAGTTAAAGCAATTTCATTAGGGGTTTTAGTTCTCGCTGCACCCTCAACTAAAGAAATCATTCGATCAATAAAACTTTGTCCCGGATCTGATGTAACTTTAATGATTAATTCATCAGAAGTAATGCGTGTTCCTCCAGTGACAGAACTAGCAATATCTGTTCCTGGTTGTTTTAATACTGGTGCAGATTCTCCAGTAATAGCAGATTCATCAACAGAAGCTACTCCAGAAATTACTTCTCCATCTGCGGGGATCACATCACCGGAAATAACTTTAATTTGATCACCACGACGTAAAAGACTAGAATTAATTTCTTGAATAGAACCATCAGGAAGAAGTTTTCTAGCTGTAACATCTGATTTTGTCGCTCTTAAAGAATCAGCTTGAGCTTTTCCTCTACCTTCAGCAACAGCTTCTGCAAAGTTAGCAAAAACAAGAGTGAAGAATAAAATTATGGTAATTAAACCATTAAAAAATCGCGGATTATTCCCAGAAGTAACACCAAAAAGATGAGGATCAATAGTTACCAAAGCTGTAATAATTGTCCCTACCCACACCAAAAACATCACGGGATTTTTGATTAGATGGCGGGGGTTTAGTTTAACAAATGCTTGTTTAAATGCGCTAGGATAAAGCCCAGAAATTTTAATTTTGGGTGTATGTTTACGTTCTTGTCGGGTTTTTGTAATTTTCATATCTTTTTTATTGGTGAGGTTAAGATCCCCGACTTCTTGATTAAATCTTTTCTATAAATTCTGATTTTTTCTCAGAAGTCGGGGATCTGAAGTTTATTTACTAATCAAAAACCATTCAGCAATCGGACCTAAAACTAATACAGGAAAAAAAGTTAACGCCCCCAGAATTAAAATTACTCCCCCTGTAACTCCAGTAAATAAACGAGTGTCAGTTCTCAAAGTACCGGCAGTTATGGGTACTGGTTGTTTTCTAGAAATACCATCTGCTAATAACAATAATGCGATAATGGGAATATAACGACCGACTAAAATACTGACGCTAGTGCTAAGATTCCACCACAGGGTATTATCCGCCAAACCTTCAAACCCAGAACCATTATTTGCAGCAGCAGAAGCATATTCATAAACTACTTGAGAAACACCATGAAATCCTGGGTTACTAATACCTGAAATAGCATCAGGAAAGGCAAAAACTATCGCCCAAGGAATTAAAACAGCAAAAGGATGAACTAATAACACTACGCTGGATAAAACTATTTCTTGTTTTTCAATTTTTCGCCCTAAAAATTCCGGTGTTCTCCCTACCATTAATCCTGTGAGAAATACTGCCAAAATTAAGTAGATAAATAAATAAGCTGTACCTGTTCCCTGTCCTCCCCAAATAATTTGTAAAAACATATTTACAAGGGTAGAAAATCCCCCAGTAGGCATTAATGAGTCGTGCATTCCGTTAACTGCGCCACACATTGTTGCTGTTGTCATCACTGCCCAAAGTGCTGTTTGCGCGAAACCAAATCTTACTTCTTTTCCTTCTAAATTAGGTTGTTGTAATCCTAATACAGAATTAACAAGAGGATTACCTTGATATTCACCAATAGCTGTGATCATGACTAAGAAAACAAAGATGATAAATACCATCCAATATACTAACCATCCTTGTTTGATATTATTAGCAAATACCCCATAGGTGTAAATCAAGGCTGAAGGAATAGAAATCATTGCCCAAGTTTCTAATAAGTTAGAAAAACCATTGGGATTTTCAAAGGGATGGGCTGAGTTAACACCAAAAAAACCACCCCCATTTTCACCAATTTGTTTTATAATTTCCAGGTGGGCAACTGGTCCGCGAGCTATAGCTTGTGTTAATCCTTCTAATGTTGTTGCTGTTGCTACTCCTGCTATGGTTTCTGGTACACCAGCTATGATTAATAATAATCCCCCTACAATAGATAGAGGTAATAAAATTCGGGTAATTGATTTGGTTAAATCAATATAAAAATTACCTAATTTTCTGCCTGTTAAACCGCGAATAAAGGCAATTCCTACCGATAAACCTGTAGCTGCTGATGTGAACATTAAAAAACCTATAGCGAAGGTTTGACTGGCATAACTAAAGGTTGTTTCTCCAGAGTAATGTTGTTGATCTGTGTTAGTTAAAAATGAGATGGTAGTGTGTAATGCTAAATCCCAACTTGGTGCTTTTAATCCTGTAGGATTAAGCGGTAAAAATCCTTGAGTAATAAATATACAAAATACCAAAATTGCCATGACAATATTGCTATAAAGTACGGCTTTTGCATATTGCCAACCTGTCATTTTATCTTCAATAGTAACTCCAATCAATTTGTAAATTATTCTTTCTATGGGATTTAAAACTTTGTCTAATACTGTTCTTTGTTCTAGAAAAACATGAGCAATATATTTTCCTAGTAAGGGAGTGGTGGCAATGACAATTATTAATGTCAATGCTATTTGTAATAAACCTTGTATCATGAATGATTAAAACTCCTTAAAGACTAAATCAAATAGCTGTGATCTGGGGAGCATCCCAATTAAAAAAATGAACACAGCGATACTAAAAACTCTCTTAAACCTTCTTACCTTTGTGTCCTTTGCGTTCTTTGCGTTCTTTGCGGTTCAATCGTATCAAGTAGTAATTTCAAGATTCCAAAACAATAAACTTACACATTTGGGATACTGCCGTGATCTGGGCTTGATGAATTTATATGATTATTGATTTTGAGGTAGAAAACAAGGGATACAAGGATATAAAAAATGTTTATTTTTTCTATTTATGTGTTTATTGCCAGGTATATATCATTGTTTAGGGCGTTTAGTTAAAATCTAAACGCTACAGCAGAATTCAGGAGTCAGGAGTAAAAAGGGTCGTTTTTATATAAAATGTAAATTAATATCATGATGTCATTTGGGTGCAAAATGAAAAATTTACAGCTTAAATTATTAACTAATAAATTGTATACGGGGAAAATTTTGATAATTATTACTATATTTATCTGTTTAGTGTTGTTAGAATATTCTACCCCCAATGATTATGTTTTTGGCTATCTTTATAGTGGATCAATTGTCTTAGTTAATTATTGGTTTAGAGGAATAGCAACAATAGGTGCTACATTTTTGGCTGTTTTTTTAACTATCTTCAATATTTGGATACCTGGAAATGAATCAATTCAGTTTTTTACTATTGCTAATCGGGTAATTGCAGCTATAGCATTGATAGTTACAGGATTTTTAAGTCAAAGATTGAGAATCACACAACAAGCTGTTTCACTCACTCAAACCCAATTAGAAAATCAAGCACAATTAATGAGACTACGAGAAGATTTCGCCTCTACACTTACCCATGATTTAAAAACTCCACTTTTAGGGGCAATTGAAACTATAAAAGCTTTTCAACAAGAAAAATTTGGTGCGGTTTCACCAAGTCAAGAAAAAGTTTTAGCAACAATGGCACGTAGTCATCAAACATCTTTGGTTTTATTGGAAACTTTGTTAGATGTTTATCGTAATGATATTGACGGATTAAAGCTAAATTTAGCACCTGTGGATTTAGCTGTTTTGGCGGAAACAGCAGTTTCTACTTTGATGGAATTAGCAGCAAATCGTCGTATTCATATATCATTAAACTATGGTGATTCTGATTGGAAGCGATCGCTCTGGGTGCTTGGTGATGCACTACAATTACAACGGGTTATTGATAACCTGTTAATTAATGCTATTAATCATTCCCGAAGAGGCGATCGCGTTGAAGTGGTCTTAGAATCCCTACTTTCCTATCAAGTTGTAAAAATTATGGATACGGGCGCTGGTATCCCTCCAGAACATTTTTCCCACTTGTTTGAGCGATTTTATCAAGTACATGATGATTATGGCAGTCTTTCCCAACGTCAAGCTAAAGGTTCAGGATTAGGACTTTATTTATCTAGACAAATTATTGAAGCCCATCACGGTATAATATGGGCAGAAAACAGAGTTCCCAATGGAGCTATTTTTGGCTTCAAGCTCCCTGTTTTACCATTTCAGGGGAGCATCCCAAATGTGTAAGTTTATTTTTCACTGGGGAAATAAAGTGATCCAAAACTTGATATGAACCGCAAAGAACGCAAAGGACACAAAGGTAAGAGGTTGTGAGAGATTTTTTAGTGTTGCTGCGTTTATTTCCCAAAATGGGGATACTCTCTATTTCAGTCTGCTGAAGTTTTAAATATATCTAATATCTAGGTAAAATGTCTTCTACCACTATTAAAATTCTGCTTGTTGAAGATGATGAACTTTTTCGTTTAGGTTTGCGTGTACGATTGCAACAGGAAATTGGTTTGGATATTATCGCTGAAGCTGAAGATGGAGAAACAGCTATTGATTTAGTTAATAAATATTCCCTGGATGTGGTATTATTAGATATTGGTTTACCAGGAATTGGCGGTCTTGATGCTTGTTATCAAATTAAACAAAAATACCCTAATTTACCAGTTTTAGTTCTTACTTCCCATTCTCAAAAATCTCTAATTACACAGTTAATTACTGCGGGCGCTCAAGGTTATTGTCTCAAAGGTGTAGCTGCGGAAACATTGATTTTAGCTCTCCGTTCTGTCGCGGCTGGTGCATCTTGGTGGGATGAAATAGCAACTCAAGCAATTCGTTCTTCCTTGACTTTAAATTCTGCTCATTTATCTTCAGAAAATAACTCAAAAACTCTCAATCCTCTCACCCATCGAGAAATAGAAATTCTCCAACTTTTAGTGGCAGGAAAAACTAACCATCAAATAGCAGAAATTCTTTATATTACCACCGGTACTGTGAGGGTTCATGTTCATGCTATTTTACATAAATTGGGAGTTGGCGATCGCCAGACTGCTGTTACCGTAGCTTTACAAAAACAGTTAATTAGTCATCCAGTAAAAATTCAGAATTTATAACAATAATCAAATCTAAAATCAAAAATCAACATTGGCATAACCAATAACCCTTGTATTCCTGTTTACAATCTCTATGTGCCAACATATATAATTTCCCTATATCTTCTTGCACAACTAATAATTTTTACCAAAACTCGGAAATAGAGAATATAATTATCTGCTAACCTTTGTTATGGTTGGCATCCGATATATTAAAAGTGTAGTCTTATACTAGGAACCAATAAAGATGTAATAAAATTATCAGGAGTTTTTATATTTTTGAAAGTATAAGCTTACTGCATTTTTTGTATAAAAAAATATCAGTAATATAACCAGCAAAATAGATGAGTAATAGTAAAAATGAAATATTCTTAATACTAAATCCCACAAACATCCAGAAAATAGTAAAACAAGATTGATAAATTGAGGTGATATTGAGACATTATCCAAACCTAGCAATCTAATGTAAGAGTAACTTCGGTGATTTTTTCAATATTGACTGGCTATAACTTCAGTGTAATCGAGTAATAAATAAATGGGACAAGGTTTTTTACAAATTGCGTTAACCCTATGTATTGTCATAGCTATCACACCCCGATTGGGACAATACATAGCCCGTGTTTTTTTGGGAGAAAGCACAATACTTGATCCCATCATGAACCCGATAGAAAAAATTTTCTACCTAGTGGGGGGTGTAAGTAAAAAAGAGGAGATGACAGCTTGGCAGTATATCCGGGCAGTCATCAGTAGTAACTTAATCATGGCAATTTCTGTGTATTTACTAATCTCTTTTCAGGGAATACTGCCTTGGAATCCCAACGGTTTAGTAATGCCTACATGGGATACAGTGCTACATACTACCATATCCTTTTTGACTAACACTGACCAGCAACATTACATAGGGGAAACAACATTAAGCTATTTTAGCCAAACAGCAGCTTTAGGCTTTTTAATGTTCACCTCAGCAGCAACTGGTTTAGCAGTAGGAATAGCATTTATTCGGGGGTTAACAGGTCGAAAGTTAGGGAATTTTTACGTTGATATTACCCTTGCCATTACTAGGATATTGTTGCCCCTTTCAATTATTGGGGCGATCGCTCTCCTGGCTTTAGGTGTACCACAAACATTAGAAGGTACTTTAGTTGTCCAAACCCTAGACGGAGGAACACAGTACATAGCCAGAGGTCCTGTTGCTTCCTTTGAAATTATCAAACTGTTAGGCAACAACGGCGGCGGCTTTTTTGCAGCTAACTCAGCCCATCCCTTTGAAAATCCCAATGGTGCTTCTAATTTACTAGAAATCATTGCCATGATGGCAATTCCCTCATCCTTAATTTATACCTACGGTGTATTTGCCAATAACCAGAAACAAACTTGGTTACTGTTTTGGATGGTGTTTGTAATCTTCATAGTTATGATCTGGGTTACAGCAGTGGGTGAACTGCAAGGAAATCCCATTATTAACCAAGCTTTAAATACAGAACTACCGAATTTAGAAGGAAAAGAAGTAAGATTTGGCTGGGCAGAAACAGCATTTTGGGCGGTGACAACCACCGCTACCATGACCGGTGCAATTAACGGAATGCACGATTCCTTAATGCCCCAAGGTATATTTTCTAGCTTATTCAATTTATTTGTACAGATAATCTGGGGAGGACAAGGAACAGGAACAGCCTACCTATTTATTTATCTGATCCTGACCGTCTTTATAACTGGGTTAATGGTAGGACGCACCCCCGAATTTTTAGGACGCAAAATAGAACAACGGGAAATATTTCTGGCCAGCGTCGTCCTACTGATTCATCCGATCATAGTATTAGTGCCTAGTGCGATCGCCCTAGCTTATCCCATATCCCTATCAGGAATCAGTAACCCCGGTTTTCACGGTATTTCCCAAGTAGTTTATGAATACGCATCAGCGGCAAGCAGCCCAAAATATTCAAGTCGGTTATCCCCCTGCCACCCTTATCGGTTCTCACGGTCAAACTGTTTACCATCGACCTCCAGGATTTTCTATTTCAGAAAATTCTGTTTCAGGAAATATTTTACCCAGTCATCAGTCACCATTCCCCTATCCCCAATCATTAGGTTACAGTTTGCAGCTTGGCCGGGGTGCTTTAATTTCTCGCCTGACAGGCATCACTACTATTAGTAATTTCCGTGTGGCTGATATTGCTGTTGGTGGTCATGGTGCGCCTCTTGTTCCTAGAGTCGATGCCTATTTACTGAGTCATCCCCAGGAAGCACGTTGTATTCAAAATGTTGGTGGTATTGGCAATGTAACTTATCTACCTCCCCGGCGTGATGACTGGTTAAATCAAATTCTGGCTTGGGATACTGGTCCTGGAAATAGTCTCTTGGATTTGGCAGTGCAATATTTTAGCAATGGTGCTAAAAGTTATGATGAAAATGGTAGTTGGGCTGCTAGTGGTAGTCCCTGTTATCCATTGGTAGAAAAATGGCTAAGTCAAGATTATTTTCGTTTACCACCTCCTAAATCTACGGGTCGGGAGTTATTTGGTGTAACTTATCTACATCAGTGTTTACAAGACTGTCAAGCATATCAACTTAGTCCGGCAGATGTGCTGGCAACAATTACAGAACTCACGGCTGCTTCGATTGTTAATAGTTACCATGCTTTTTTACCGCGAATGCCAAAATGTTTATTATTATGTGGAGGGGGTAGTCAGAATCTTTACTTAAAACACAGGTTAGAGTTATTGTTGAAATCAGTAAAAGTTTTAACTACAGATGAAGCCGGGGTAAGTGCAGAGTTTAAAGAAGCGATCGCTTTCGCTATTTTAGCCTATTGGAGACAGTTAGGTCTTCCTGGTAATTTACCCGTTGCAACTGGAGCAGATCAAGAAGTGGTTTTAGGAGAAGTACATCCGGTGACAGGTGATAAGTGAGGAAAATTTTAGATTTTAGATGTTAGATTTTAGATTGGAAATCACAAAAACAATACCTTCGGGTGATGCCTCCGGCACATTACGCTAACAGCAGTTGCTCATGGGGAAACCCCCAAGAACTCACTGCTTGACCAAAATCCAAAATCCAAAATCAATAACTCCTGACTCCTGACTCCTAAGATTATTGTTGTTGAAAAAAATCAAAGGAATTTATAAGGTGGCTCACAGTTTTTTGTTGGAACCAGGACGCTGGATCATGCAAGGAAGTTGGTTGGAAAGAAATAGTATGCCGATCAGCTTTAAAGGTATGACTTTGGTAGTTTGGGATCGTGATGATTGGTTTTCTATGGCGACAAAGTTGGTGTTTCCTGGTAGCGATCGTTCAGAAATATCTTGCCAATATAAAGGTAGACTGCATGAAGGCGATCGCCAATATACTTTTTTGCTTCAGCATAATATATTTGGACAGATTGAAGGTGAAGGTTGGATTTGCCCAGATACCATCGTACAGCGTTATTTTGGTCATTGTATCCAGAACATTGCTCAAAAGATTTTGCCTTATTAGCAGGAAAATCTGTTTCGCTATAACGGAGAATTCTCATATCTCCGTGTCTTGTATTAAACCGAATATAATGTTTGAGATATGACCACTTTGTAATGCCATCTTCTTCTGAATTATAGTAGGTTGAAAATCTTTCTACCTCCAAGCCTTGGACAATAATCATAGTTCCTGTTGTAAATCTTTTGTAAAAAAAATCTTCGTTCAAATTATTTATAATGTTTGTACTTTGTCTCTTAGGTATAGAGAATAAATTTTGGAGGGTTTGCCAAGGATGATTATCTATATTAGATTGGATATTATATTGAGGACTTAAATTATCTTTAGGATTATCTATTGATATTGACCGCCAATTATCTTCATTACTACAGCGTGTGATCAAAGCAAATTTTTTAGCAGCAAAGCATAACTTTGAGCCTTGGCATTTGTAACCAATAAAGTCACCTTGAATTTTAGTAGATTTACCAATTGAAAAAAATGCTCTATAGGGAGTTATTCTATTAACTTCTTCTGTTTCGCTTAAACCAATACCATTATCAAAGAATATAAAGCCTTGATACTGCAACAGAGGATAAATCTCGATTCTTGATGCTTGAGCATCGTAGGAATTAGATATTAACTCACGAATAACCTCACAAGGATCTTTACGGTTAACCGAAAGTTCAGATAAAACGTGCTTGTAATCTATTTCTGGGTGCTGAGTCATACTGGGTTACTCAAGATAAACATAACATATAGAATTATACAAGTTGGTGTGAGCTTTTTCTAACCTGATTCAGTTTTTACCCAAAATCACGAAACTCCTTACCGTGCCATATTCTTAATACAAAAATCCCATCCTCAAGACGTAAATATCGCACAACATAATCACCAGCTACAAGTTCACGGACATTTTCAAGTTCCGGTATAGAACGCCCTATATCGGGATGCAGTACAAGTTTTGCGATCGCTTGTCGCAGCCGCAGAGATATGCGTTCTGCCGCTTTGGGATTATGAACCGCGATAAACTCTCGTAGACGAATCAAATCTTGAACTGCACTTTCCGAAAACTCTAATTTCATAGCAAAGGAGCCTTAGTTTCAGCCGCAGTTCCCCAAGTCTCCAACCATTTCATCACCTCTTCTCCTGATACCACGCGACTGGCTTCAATATCAGCTAAAGCTTCTTGAGTTTCTTCCAATATCCTTTGTTTAAGTTCTTCCTGCTCAATATACCGACGGAGAGCATCATTAATTATCCAACCTTTAGAACGCTTAGTACGGTTGGCAGTGATTTCAAGTTTCTCTTGTAAGTCATCATCAAGCCGAAAACTCGTGGTACTCATGAAATTACCTCAATAATGCACAACATTATATTGCATTATTTTTAATGTAATTCATTATTCATCAACTTTCAACCAGAGAAGTCATGAATAGTTCATTTCTCAGACTCCTTCTTTCTTTGCGTATTTGCGTGAGATTATTTCCCCTATAAATCCTCATGCAACGCCCCCAAATTGCGGATCTCCGGCCAAATCATCGCCGTCACAACCACCACCAAAATCGTACCTATTCCCCCACTAACCACAGAGAAAACAGGTCCAAATAAAGCTAGTCTAAACTCCAGTTAATGACAATCCCCTCCCGTGGCAGAAACAAATCACTAAACTCACTCCTGGAAGGTCACTGCACTCATGTTCTTTCCTCTAGTATTGCCCCTATTCAACGCGAAAGACTGCAAGAGTGGCTAGAAATCAGCAAAGTATTGACATCATCCGCAGATGCTCAAGTTAGTAAAAATTTTCTCAAACAGGAGTATGAAAAGATAAAACGGCAAATATTAGCTAAACTGCAAACAAGTGATACTGGTTCATCCTTTGATATATCTGGATAATAAGTAAAGTTTTGTAAATAAAATTTCTTGATTAACGCAAATTATAGTTATATAAAATGGAAAGCTAAACTTAACTGCACTCTCGACATAATAAAAAGATGTCGACATCCTTGGCAGCAGGAGGAAGCAAACAACAAACGGCTCTATTCTTTGAGATATGAGCTTTTTGGGTAATTTTTGTATTCCACTAAATTAGTTTCAGCTATATACAATAGCATCTTCTACAAAATTGGTCTGGGCATTATTAGACTGAAATATGATTACTGAATTTACCTGTGTCAGATCCTATGAGATCAAGAGTTAGGTGACTGGTAATCGAAGTTGACGCCCCAACATCCCCAGCTTTTTTCCGCTGGTGGAACCAAGCAAGAGAAGGAGGTCGCCCACTGCGACAAAAGCAAACCTACTCTATGCCATAGTGGAACCTGAATCTAATCCCCACTGATGCTTGAGAAGCTCTTTATAAGTTGCTTCCCTTACAACCATTTGTTCATAGAGTTTAACCAAAAACTCTTGTGCTTGTTCATGGCTCATGTTCTTGACCTGTGTAGCAAATGAACAAATGCTAAATTGCTGTTCCAAGGAAAGCTCTATTGGTTGATTCATAGTTAAAACCTCAAAAAACAACGCTTAACAGTGATATTGGTGACAGAAAAGCCAAGGGTGTGAGACTTGGGCTGATATTTGTTTTCAGCATTTGTTTTTCCTCTGTATTAAGAAAGATAACAATTGTTTGACAAATTGCCCAGTACCTTGCGGTTAATTTTTCTGTTTCTAAATCTTGCGTTTAAATCTAATGTTTTAAGCCCATGATTCCTGAAAGCAGGTTTTATGTAAATAGACTTATGGACCAATCAAGGATTTTTACAGTAGATTTATTTGAGCTTGATTGTTGATCCTTGCAGTTGGGACTAACAAGGGCGATAATTTCAAAATTTCAATTTTCTAAATAATAGATATCTCCGAGAATTACATAAGCATAACCTGAAGCCTTTGGTAGGGACAATTCATGAATTGTCTCTACGTCTTTTTCGGAGAAGTCTAATGTAAATTTAGCCTCATCAGGTGAATTGAAAGGCTTAAAGATATTTTTAGCAATTTGCTAACATAAAAAATGCTCAAATTGAACAAAATGCTGAGTATATTTACTTTGTTGGTTTTTGGGCATTGGAAGATAGGGATATGGGAAGAATAGATAATTAGGGTTTGCTGAAAAAGTTATCTGTGAAAGACCAGTGACAGGTGACAGGTGACAGGTGACAGTTTCGTAAAGTTTTCATATTTATATGGCTAACGCCACGCTACGCTATCAGCAATCCCTAATTCCCTATTCCCTATTCCCTATTATGAATTTTCCTCAACAACTACAAGGACAACAGTAATGTTGTCGTGTCCACCTTCCTCTTTTGCTGCTTCAACCAAAGAGAAAGCAGCTTTATCCAATACGGGAAAATTGTCAAGGCAAGTTTTAATTTGGGGAGCGACGAGTTCTTCCGTGAGTCCATCACTACATAAAAGTAAGCGATCGCCAACCTGGATATCTAGTGGTTGTCCTTCAACCTGATGCAAGTCTTCACGTCCCAAGCAGCGAGATAAAACATGACGGAAGGGATGAACTCTAGCTTCTTCCTCAGTGATATCGCCTATTTTGATAGCTCTGGCCACCCAAGTATGATCCTCTGTGATTTGCTCTAATTGGGATTTCCGATAACGATATAATCTTGAATCGCCGATATGAGCGCACCAAGGTAAATCTGAATCACGAAAAACCACTACAACAGCAGTAGTCCCCATATCAGCACGTTCAGGATGATTTTGCTGATCCTGCAAAATTGCTTCATTAGCGAACAATAAAGCGTTTTTTAATAATTCTGGCGTAGATTCAGAAGATTGCCAATTTTTTTCTAAATATCCCCGAATTTCTTGGGTAGCAATGTGACTGGCCTGTTCTCCTCCTGCATGACCGCCCATACCGTCAGCAACTATAAAAAACCGTCCTTCCGGGTCTATATAGTAAGCATCTTGATTATTAGAACGAATAAGTCCTGGATCGGTCAAACCGACGAAGTTAAGTTTCATAAATTTGTGCAGCAATAATTAATACTTCTGATCATAACGGTCAAGGCGTGAAATTAGGCGGAGAAGTACAAGTGAAACTCCGGCAGCAATTAAACCTGCTACTGCTGCTAACCATACATAATGATTCACCAAAAGAATCGTAGCAGAAATTGTAAATCCACTGATGATCAAAGCATAACTCATTCCCATTTGAATACTAGTTTGTCGCCTTAACAGACGTTCTGTTTCTAGGGAACGAACCCGCAGACGAATATCACCCCGTTCTAGTTTATCCAGTGTATCTTCTAATCGACGTGGTAGACCTAAAGCAGTGCTACTGACTTGTACTGCTTGACGACTTAATTCATTCAAGAAACTATTCCCCTCTGAACCACTACTATTAGTCATAAGTTCCATTGCATAAGGCTGGGCAACTTCCATAAAATTAAATTCTGGGTCTAAACCCTTTCCCACCCCTTCCAGGGTAGAAAAAGCCCGCATGACAAAGGTAAAAGTTGCTGGAAATCTAAATGGTTGATTGTAAGCTATTTCATACAGGTCTTCGCTGATGGCGGCCACTGATTGAGATTCAAAAGGTTTATCCATGAAGTTATCCAGCATATACTGGACAGAACGCCGCACCGGACCCATGTCGTCTATTGGTGCGATCGCACCCAAATCAATCAGAGACTGTACCACGCGATCGCCATCTTTTTGAGCGATGCCAAACAAAGTTTCCATCAATCCTTCGCGGACATTGGATTTAATTGTTCCCATCATCCCGAAGTCGTAGAAAATCAAAGCACCATCGGCACTAACTGCCAAATTACCAGGGTGGGGATCAGCGTGGAAGAAACCGTTATTTAGTAATTGGTGTAAATATGCTTGAGCGCCATAACGAGCGATCGCTCTCCGATCCACACCCGCAGCTTCTAAAGCGTCATATTGACTCACTTTAATTCCGGGAACATATTCCAAAGTAATGACCCTAGAAGTAGCATAACGCCAATAAACTCTGGGTACTTTCACCCAGTTATAAGCGCGGAAATTGCGGCGAAAAGTATCAGCATTGCGCCCTTCATTTAGGTAATCAATTTCCTCCCAGAGAATGCGACAACATTCTTCATAAATACCCATCCAATCTCGTCCCCGTCCCCATTTAGGATGATTTTGGAAGTAGCGGGCAATACCTTTGAGAATTTGTAAATCTATTTCAAACAGCTTTTTGAGTCCCGGACGTTGCACCTTGACAACTACCGATTCTCCAGAATGTAACACAGCTTTGTGAACTTGTCCCAAACTAGCAGCAGCCAGGGGAACTGGTTCAAAACTGTGGAATAGTTCAGGAATTTTTTTACCTAACTCCTGCTCAATAATTGCCTCTACTTGTTCATAGCTAAAGGCTGGTACTCTATCCTGTAACTTAGATAACTCTTCCACGTATTCACTAGGAAAGATATCAGCACGGGTAGAGAACAGCTGACCAACTTTAATAAAAGTCGGTCCCAAATTTAAAAAGGTCTCTCTAATCCAGATAGCTTGGGCTTTACGTCTAGCAGCTTGTTTAGCTTCCGTTACACCCCCAGGATAACTCCAAGCTTTATTATACCGCCAAATTTTGAACATTAAAGTCAGAACAAAAGACCAAATATCCACAAAACGGCGTTTGCTAGAGTATTTTTCCCGATTCCAACGGTAAGCCTTACCTGAATAACCTTGTTCCATATTTTTTTCGTACCGTTGGGTATTCACGGAATCTCCACTAATAACAGACACTCTTCGTAATGGGTAATGGGTAATAGGTAATGGGTAATAAATGTTATTTTTCCCTGTTCCCTGTTCCCTGTTCCCCGTTCCCCGTTCCCTTTATCTATTTTGACGCACTGCGATATTTTTGTAATTCAGTGCGTAATAAGGCGATTTCTGCCCGCAATTCGTCAATTTCTGCTTGTAAGTCTGTTGAACCTACACCAGATGCACCGCTACCTTTGGTTGTTCCAGTTGCTGAGGCTTCGGCAGCCCGATTAGCTCGTGCTATGACTTCCTCTGTAAACTGGCGTAACTGTTCTCTGGCTTCAGCATCAAATTTACCCAGTTCGCTCAAAGCATCGGTCAAGGCGACTTCTACACGCTCATTAATTACTTCTGCTACTGCTCTGCCTACAAAAAAGGCTTGCACAAGAGGATTACTCATAAATTTTTGTAAAGTTGCTCCGCAAGAAAATTATAACTTGCATTCAGCATCAGGTGTTGACTATCATTCAGAATTTTATCAGTATTGGGACGCTAATGAATTTGTATAATTTTAGCTGGTAATCCCTCAAATACTGGAATTATTAAATAATTTTAATATCTAAATAATTATGAATACATACGTAAATATTTATTGCAATATATTTAATTTAATATTAACTATTTATTAGTTCAATTTAAATTAAGTAGAATAATTAAATTTAAATTGTCACAATCAGGATTTGTCAGAATCAGGATGTCCAGGATTAGAGGATTTACAGGATTAAATATTAAATATCAAAAATTAAACGCAGATGAACGCAGATGATTTTTAGATCATGATCAGAATTTCCTGGATTTAAGGATTTACATGATGTTGTTTTTCTCTGTGTTCTATGTGACTCTGTGGTTCGTTTTAAAAAATAGAATTTGTCAGAATCAGGATAACCAGGATTAAAGGATGTACAGGATGGTAATTGATTAATTTTTTGTTGGTGTTTAAGGTGGAATTTTTCAGAATTAGGTAACAGCACTTTTTCACATATAAATTACTAATTCAAATTACTAATTTTTAAATCAACATTAAATCAACATCCTGAAAATCCTCAAATCTTGGACATCCTGATTCTGGCAATATTAAAATTAACGAGGATAATGTTTAGCTAAAAATTCCCGCGCTTCAGATTCATCCTTAATGATACCATCAAGAGTAGCAGTCAATAAATCATCCAAAATTTGTTTAAAAATCGGACTGGGTTTATACCCCAATTGTTTTAAATCATTGCCATTTAACAAAGGTTGGACATTTGCCAAATTAGTTAAATAATACCAGATTTTCCGTCTAACTTGGCGGGGACTTTTCAAGGCAACTAACATTAAAGTTGGTGCATCATATTTTTTCAATAAGTGGACTATTTGACTCGGTAATTCACAACTTGGTAATAATGAAATTACCTCTGTTTGCATTTCTGCTAATTTCTTTAATCTATTAATACTATCATCAGCTAATTGTAGATTTTTAGCTACCTTTGTTCTATATTGCGGTTCTAAATGGGCAATTAATAAATCTAAACGCATTTGCCAAGGATGTAAAAAAGGATGTAATATTTGTTGTTTTTCACAGCTTCGCAAATATATGATAATTAATTTTTCCAATAAACGTAATTCTCGTAAAATATAAATATCTAATTTTAGGGTAGGATGGATACATTGTAAAGCACCCAAATCATCTAATAATTGTAAAGCAGATTGCCAATAGGGAGCTTCTACAATATGTTTTAATTCAGTTTTTAACCGAGTTTGTAAAGCGGGAGTTTTGACATTTTCTTGAGTTGTTCTGTCATAAACTCCGCTATTTATGGCATAGTTAATATACTCTTTTGTTCGCTGTTCAATGGCAAATCCAAACCGCACAGCAAAGCGAACTCCGCGATAAATACGAGTAGGATCTTCAATAAAACTGTTAGGGTGTAAAACTCTGATTTCCTTAGCTTGTAAATCTAATAAACCACCAAAAAAATCTAATAATTCACCGCTACGGGGAGATGTTAACCTTAATGCCATTGCATTAATTGTAAAATCTCTTCTATATAAATCTTGACGAATAGAACTAGCTTCAACTTCTGGGTTAGCTGCGGGATAAGGATAAAATTCTGTTCTTGAAGTGGCAATATCTACCCATAATGAATTTAATTCTGGGTGTTTATGCCATAATAAAGCAGCAGTTTGAAATGCACCATGAATTTCTAAACGTGCATTTTGATAAACTTCCTGCAATACTTTTGCTAGTTCCACACCTGCACCCACATCCGCTGCTTGATGAAAACCATCTACCACTAAATCAATATCATTAATCATTAATGTGCCAGTTTGTCCTTCTGCTAATAGTAAATCACGTACTGCACCACCTACTAAATAAAGATGCCAACCACGTTTTTCAGCTGCTTGAGATGCTATATTTAATAATTGCCAAAGTTGCGGCTTTAATTTAGCTTGTAATTGTGGTAATGTAATATTATTTTCGCTTTTTTGATCTATTTCTTCATCACTTATATCACTTTGATGCAGTTCCCTTAAAACATCAGTACGAGTGACAATACCAACGAGATTTTCATTTTCTAAAACTGGTAAACGTCCAATGTCATAAGTAACCATTAAATACTCAATTTGTGGTAGGGTAGCGTCTGGCGTAATGGTCTTTAAATTAGTGGTCATGTAACCTTTAACTGGTGCATGATTAAATCCGTGATGTAAAGCAATATCTAAATCACGTCGAGAAATAATACCCACTAATTTATCTTGATGATTGACAACAGATAAACCAGAATGTCCGTAACGCAGTAAAATTCTTTGAGCTTCAGCAATAGTGGTTTCTGGGCGAATAGTTCGCACAGGAGAAGACATTAAATCTCTGGCTGTGGGAGGATGGGGAATTTGTGATTTTAACCCTGCTAATAGTTGTTGTAAAATTGATTGTGAATCAGTGGTTCTAATATTGAAAGATGCAGCTTGAGAATGTCCACCACCATCGAAAGGTTGAAATAAAAGATTAAGATTGGTATGGGTAATTTGGCTTCTACCAATTACTGTTAATCTAACTTCTCCATCTTCTAAAAGATATTCATGGGCTAACAGTAAAGCATCTATTTCTGTTAATTCTACCAGTTCTGATGCTAAAGCTGATAAACCAGGTACAAAATTATCAGTTTTGAGAGTAACTCGTCCAATGGTATATCCCCGGAAACAAATATATTCTAAATTTTCCAAAGATTGAGTTAATAATTTTTGTAGTTGGGGAGATAAACCTGGATCTCGGTAAGTTGCAATTACAGATAAACTTGCCCCTTGCTGCATCAACCAAGCTAAAGCCAAAGCATCTCTGGGCGTAGACTGATCATAAGTTAAAGAACCTGTATCAACATGAATACCCAAAGCCATTACTGTTGCTTGAGCAGGATTAATAGAAATATGCTGTTTTTGTAATTCTTCCACCATTAAAGTGGTCGTTGCACCGACTTTATCAATATATAATTTTGTGGTGGGAATATTGCTATCTTGTGTTAAATGATGGTCATAAACTATGATTTCTTGAATATGCGGTAAATCTAACCATACAGCAGCTTTTCCTAAGCGATCGCGCTGTTGAGTATCTACAACCATCAAAGAACGTATTTTTTCAGGATTTACAGAACGTCTTTCAATCAGTGAATATTCATCCCGATACAAAGCCAAAAAATCTCGTACCGGTGGATGAGATCCCCCAGTTAAGACAATCTTACTTCCTGGCTTGAGGCAAGTTAACCCCACAGCCGCCCCTAAAGCGTCAAAATCAGCAGTTGTGTGACAAAGAATTATATCCATGATAGGTGATTGGGGACTGGTGACTGGGGACTGGGGACAGAAAAGAGAGCAGGGGGAGGTTAATAACCCATTACCCATTACCCATTACCTCTTTCCTAATAACTGATCAACTGTTACAAAGCAGCTTTAAAATATTAATTGTTCAGAAGACCTAAATTAAATGGTTCACTGATCAGCCTAGTCTGTCTATCATATCGTGACAGTCTTGGTGAAAGTTACGATTTCGCTGTGTTGGGAAAAGTAAAAATGACCATAGTATTCCAATTTGCTTTAGTATCTCTCGTTCTGATGTCCTTCGTCCTGGTTATTGGTGTTCCTGTTGCTTACGCAACCCCTCAAAACTGGGTGGAATCTAAAAAGCTGCTGTGGGTTGGTTCTGGTGTTTGGATTGCTTTAGTGCTTTTAGTTGGTTTATTAAACTTTTTTGTGGTGTAGACAACGGCTGCACACAAGCGTTCACACATAACATAAAAACCAGAGGAGCAGAAAAGCTGAACTCACAGGAAAGGGAAGCAAAAATTTCTTTGTTCTTTTTCCGTGCTGATATTGCTTTCCTGCTCCTTTATTTCCATCCAGAAAAATGTATTGGCTAAGAAGTATAGTTATAAGAGGCAGTCATGGCAGTTTTTGAGGGCAACTTTACTCAAACAGAACCTTTAAAGTTTGCAATGGTGATCGGTCGATTCAATGATCTAGTTACCGTTAAGCTTTTAGAAGGATGTCAAGATTGCCTAAAACGTCACGGTATAGATCCTGACCCCCAAGGCAATCAAGTAGATTATGTATGGGTTCCAGGCAGTTTTGAAGTTCCTACCGTCGCTCGTCAGTTGGCACTCTCTCAACGTTATGATGCCATAATTTGCTTGGGTGCGGTAATTAAAGGACAAACACCCCATTTTGATTATGTATCTGCTGAAGTAGCCAAGGGTATTGCAGCAGCCAGCTTTCAAACTGGTGTACCTGTGATTTTTGGCATTTTGACCACAGATACCATGCAGCAAGCATTGGAAAGAGCAGGGATTAAAAGTAATCATGGCTGGGATTATGCCATGAATGCCATAGAAATGGCCAGTTTGATGCGTCAACTACGTTCCAACCTAGCAGAACCTTATGCCAGTAACTCTCAGTCTTTACCAGCATCAGTCCAAAAATTGGTACAGTCAGAAGTAGTTTAAAAGAGAGTTTGGGGAGATGGGGAGAAATATTTACCTCCTGACTCTTGACTCCTGCCTCCTGTACGGGCGAAGCATTCGGGTGATCAATTCTCGATTTTTCCCCAATATTTTTGTCCGAATGCTTCGCCTCTACGACTTCTGACTTCTCAAAAAAAAATTTCCAATAGGGGTTGACAAACCTAGATAAATCTGAAATACTAAGATTATGTTGAGGTCGCGGGTATAGCTCAGTGGTAGAGCGCAACCTTGCCAAGGTTGATGTCGCGCGTTCGAATCGCGTTACCCGCTCTGAAAATAATAACATAGAAATAGAATAAGTAACCAAAAAAGTCATTAGGTCTGGGAAATCATGATTAGATTTTCAGACCTAAAATTTTTAATTGTATAAACTCCTGCCTTCTGCCTCCTGCTTCCTATTTTGTCTAATTGAAAATAGCGGCTACAATGCTTGCAGAAATATACTAGAAATAATGCTAAGTGTGGGGATGTTGACCAAAAAGTAATTTTTGGCATTCCCACCCAAAACCGTTAACAAAAACTCGCTCAAGTTATTTAGACTGCTTGTGCCATCTCAAAAACCGGAAAAAATAGACTTCAATACGGATTATACTTGTCCTTGTCGTCGTCGGGGGCGGTTAATTCCCATTACCCTGACAGAAGCATTTGGCTGCGATCGCTGTCAGCAAATATTTGTCGTTGAAGATAATGGATATGTACTGGAGCAACTTTCTACCACTTATCCCTATAAGCGGGCTTGGCGCTGGACAGGGAAAAGCTGGAATCTGATTCAACCAAAATTGGCAGAAAGTTATCTGCCGATAGCGTTGGGCATTATTTTCGTGTTAGTCATTATATGGCTACCGTTAGCATTACGCTTGGCAAATGGTTCGAGTATTATTGCTTGGGCAATAGTGGCGGTGCTATTAGCTATTCTGCCAGCAATTATGGTCTGGCTTACTTACAGACGTTAACTGCATCAGCGCCCCGGATTTATCCGAGGAACTAATCCAAAATCTAAAATCCAAAATCGGATGACTGTTGAAGCTTTTGATGATTATCCCGAACCAATGAACAGCGCCAAACGCGCTTATCAAGCTTCCCTGAAGTTAGGAACTACCAAAGGGGCAGACCGAAGTCGCGCTGTGTTGGCAATGGCACGGGCGCTAAAACGCTCCTTTGACGACATTCTCGAAGCCAATACCCTGGATCTAGAAGCTAGTCGGGAAATGGCAGTACCAGAATTAATTTTGGATTGGCTGAAATTAACTCCCTCTCGGTTAGAGAATACTGTTGAGATTCTCCAACGTTTGGGGGAATTATCCGATCCCTTGCGACGGGTGAGAAATGCTGATTATCAACAGGAAGATTCTCAAAGTTATACCCAGTTGATGCCTTTGGGAGTAATTGGGTTTATTTATGAGGCTTTTCCAGAACTAGGGGCGATCACTGCTGGTTTTTGTTTGAAAACTGGTAATACTGTGATTCTCAAAGGCAGTACAGAAGCTAGTCATTCTAATGCGGCGATCGCCGAAGTTCTGCAAACAGCCATTAGTGAAGTTGGTTTACCCCCAGGTTGTATAGAATTAGTCACCACTGAACATGGTACTTCTTTACGGGATTTAGTCACTCAAGACCAGTATTTAAGTTTAGTCATACCCTACGGACGTTCTAGCTTAATTCAGCAAGTAGTCAGACAAGCCACCTGTCCCGTGTTAAAGTCAGCAATGGGCAATTGTTACCTGTACTGGTCCCTCAATGGTAGTTTAGAAATGGTACGCTGGATGATTTTAGATAGCCATAAAAGTGAACCAGATCCAGTCAATGCCATTGAAAAAGTTTTAATTCATCGTCAAGCTTTACCATCTTCCTTGCCTGTGCTGTGGAATAGCTTAAAAGAAAAAGGCTTTGAACTCAAAGCAGATGCAGAATTAGTAGAAGCCTTTCCCCAATTACAATTAGCAAAAGACGGAGAATGGGGAACACCGTATTTAAGTAAAACCGTAGCGTTTAAATTAGTAGATAGCTTAGAAAGTGCGATCGCTTGGATTAATCAATATAGTAGCGGTCATGCGGATGCAATAGTTACAGACTCTTACCAAGAAAGTCGCCAATTTGCATTAGGAGTCAATAGCGCCTCTACTTATATCAATGCTTCCCCTCGGTTTTCTCGTAACCCTTCACGGGGAGATTCCGTATTTTTGGGAATGTCCAATCAAAAAGGACACCGTAGAGGGTTTATTAGTTTGGAAACCTTGACAACGGTGAAGCATATCATCCAGGGAAATGGTAGGTTTTAGAAGTTACAAGTGAGAAACAGAACTGTTGATCAGTTAAGATAGTCAATAAAGATATTCAGTTATTTCTCGCATTAGAAACAAATTGTATAGAGAGTTGAAGTTATATGTCTAACCGTCTCAAGCTTTTTCGGGAAAGAATGGCAGCTTTTGAGGGTGCAGCAGATCCATCAGCAGCGATTGAAAGCGGTTATTATGTCCATGCACCAGGAAAATTACTTGTAGATGAAATATCAGCAAGAATAGCTTTACGTCCGTCTTCTTCACATCTGCTTTTAGGAGGTATTGGTTCTGGAAAAACCACTCAATTGTTAGTTGCTTGTCAGCAAATGAATGAGATAGAAGATATTCATGCCATATATGTAGATGTTAGTCAATATACATATATTTCCAAAATAACCACTGGTGTTCTAACTGCAATTGCAGGTCTAGAACTTGCTGAATTAATGAAAGACAGTAAAGATGAAAATGTTATACAATCAATTGATTTAATTCGTAAGCGAGCAAATGGTTATACATACTATGATTATGACTACTATGACGAACCTAACGATTACGAAACGTTGATTACAGTAAAAGGTATTATTCCTAAAAAAGTAGAGGGATATGGGATAAATTTAGAGTTAGTAGAAACTGTCAATAACTTATCTAAAGTTATGTCTGAAAAGTATGGAAATCTGGTTATTTTATTTGATGGATTAGATAGAATAAACGATGCTCAAAAATTTATGCAGCTTGTATTTTCAGATGCAAAAGCAATATCATCTGCGGGTATTGGTCTAGTGTTAGTTGGTCCATTAACAGCTATTTATGGTAACTATCGTGATACCGTTGATAAAATTTTAGATTACTTCTATTATCAACCATTTTTTGATATAGAAAATGACCAAGATGCTTATAATTTTTTTGAACAAATTCTTAAAAATCGCTCATCCAAAGATTTTATAGAAGAATCAGCAATGAAAGCTTTAATTCAATTTTCTGGTGGCGTTTTACGAGACTTTATTACGCTAACACAAGCATCTCTTGAAGAAACATACATATCGGGTGACGAGAAAGTACAAGAAAAACAAGTTTTAAAAGCTGTTGATTCAATTGGTAGAAATCAACTACTTGGCCTATCAGATAATGAACTAAAAATTATTAAGCAGATGCTTAAAACTAAAAAATTTATTCCTATAACTGACGAAGATTTGCGATTATTGGTGAGAAGAGTAATTCTTGAATATAGATATCCAAAATTACGTTATGCAATTCATCCAGCTATTAAACCATTAATTCAACAAATTTTAGATTAAAATGGATTTCAATGATTAATTTACTTAAATCACTTTCTATAGATCAATTATTACAAAGAATTGGCTCACAACCAACATCAGGAAATACTTGGTCAGCATTGATTACTTCAAATCTATATATTCAGCAATTAGTAGATGATTTACAAGAAACTCTGAGCATTTTTACAGAATGTGAAGTAGGTTGTTTATCTGCTCAAGATGCAACTAATGTTTTTGTAGAGAAAATTATTCAAGCAAATGAAGATTATTTAATTCTTTGGAACTTTGAACAATGGAATAAAAATAATTGGTATGAATTGGATTGTATGCGAAGTTTACTGATGAGAAAACGCGGAGTAGTTCTTGTTTTATCTCCCGACTCAGCAAAAATTATGTTTTCTTATGCTCCCAACATTGTAAGTTGGCTTGGTTCTAGGGTATATTCTTTTTTAAAAGATACAGAATTACTCAGCGTTGAAGAAATTCAGGAAAGACTAGCAGCACTCAGAGAATGGTCAGGTTTAACAGACTATCAAATAATTGAAATGGCTGAAACGCGAACTTTACCACCTGAACCTGAATATGCTGAATGGCTTGTTTTACTGGAACGGGGGGATTTAATTTGAGTAACCAAAGTGACTGGGTGCAAATTTGTGAGGATGTTCAAGCACGGTTATTAAAAATAACTCCCTTAACAGTAAAAAGTGCTAAGGTTTTAAGAAGTGAAATTCTTAAATCTTTAATCGCAGCCCGTGATGATAAGTTTTTAAAAACAGAATCTCATCAAATTCATAATTTATTAAAAAAAACACCATCTAAAGATAAAGGAATTATTGAAATAACTGGAGGAAAGCGAAACTTTGATCGTATTAGAGAAATTCCCCATTTTGAAAGATGTGATGGTTGCTGGTTTGATTTTGCAATTTTAGTAGATGAAAATATAAAACCTGCTGAAATTATTGCATTTGATTTTGAAATCAGATTTTTAGAAAACAACCCAACAAAATTTTTGCGATTTGATTTGAACTTACCAGAACATAATAATGATGATAAAGGAAAACGATTTCATATACATCCAGGCAACGATGACTTAATGATTCATGCTTCCCCAATGTCACCATTGGAAATTTTACATTTATTTTTATATGACTTAAAAATACCTGAACGTCCTCGGAGTTGATAGCCAACTGAATCACTTAAAATCCTGTAAATCCTTACATCCTGGACATCCTGATTCAGACAAAAAAGCCCGCACTCGGCGGACTTAATAAACATCAAAAACCTAAAAATTACTTCGCATTCTCTTGATAATAAGTGTGATAAACTTTACCACCCTCATCAGGAATAAAACGACAAACCTTAGCAGAATGCAGTAATGCCTTCCAGATAGTAACATCAGACTTATAGTAATAGTCACCCATCACAGGTTTAATTGCTTCCGTTGCCTTCAACAAATTGTAGTGAGGCATATTCAAAAAGATATGATGGGCAACATGAGTACCGATATCATGATGGATATGGTTAAAAATGCCATAATCTCTATCAATGGTAGAAATTGCACCCTTTAAAAAAGTCCAATTATCACCACGATACCAAGGTAAATCTTGTTCAGTATGGTGTAAATATGTCACCAAATCCAACCAAATTACAAACACAACGTAAGGACCAGCGTAGTATTTAATTAACCACATCCAACCCCATTGATAGGTAAGGAAACCTAACAAACCTACCATCCCAATCCAAAGGATAGTGCTGGTGAGAATATCCCACTTTTCTGAAGGTTTAAACAAGGAACTTCTGGGGTCAAAATGTGAACCACTTTTACCTGGTGTGCGCTGAAATAAATAGATGGGGTAAGCTAGAGGTAAAAACAGATAGTAGCGGATTAGCTTTTGTAGAAAAGGTAATTGTTTATATTGAGATTCACTCAAAGGATACCAGCTTTCATCATTTTCCACACTGCCAGTATTTTTGTGATGGGTTCTGTGGCTAATTCTCCAACCGTGATAAGGTACAAGAATAGGTGTATGGGATAGATGACCAACCAAATCATTTAGCCATTTGTGCTTAGAAAAAGATTGGTGTCCACAGTCATGACCTACTACAAACAAAGCCCAAAACATAGTTCCTTGCATCACCCAGAAAACTGGCCAGAAATACCAAGAATCTAGATAATTTGCCAGTGCATATAAACCAGCAACAATAGCAACATCACGGAAAAAATAATAGAGTGATTTAGCGACACTCGGCTCAAAACATTCAGCAGGAATAGCAGCTTTTAAATCTGCAAGAGTGAAAGGCAGTTTATCTTCATCCTGAGAAGATTTAACAGCAGGATTTTGGTTGAATTGAACTGATTCTAATTGCACTGGATTTGTGAATCTCTAAAACGAAAAGTAATTAAGGTAGGGTGGGCAATGCCCACCAAAACAGGCAAAGTTGAGAAAAATGATTTAATAAATTTTGCTTGATTAAATCATGAGGTTAATTATTGAATTTAAGCTAGAGATTTAGCTTTCTGGGCGTAATATTCATCAAAAGTTGTATAACCAATGTCAGTTTTATAAAGTTGACATTCGTTAGTAATTTGTTTCATTAAATCCCAAGAGAAATTACATTCTTCATGGAGATATTCACCCCAATTTTTCTTAATGCTATCGTAAGCTAACCGCAAATTGTAGGAGGGAATAGCAGTAGAAATATGATGGGGAACGTGAACGTTAATATCGTGACAAAGGATTTCTACCCAACGAGGATAATCACAGTGAATAGTTCCAAATAACTGCGCCATCGCTTCGTTCCATTTGTTAGCGGTTTCAAAAGGAACATCTGCGGTTGTATGGTGAACAATGGTGAAGGTACTCATCCAGAAATGGTAAACCATCCAAGGAATAAACCAGAATTTAATAAAGCCCCAAACACCAGTTGTAATAATCAAAGTGGGAAAAACAATAGCTGCAAAAGCTACTACCACACCTACAGAAAGTTTCACATTAGCCCGATCTTTTGCTTGGAACTTCCGCGCATCAAAATGCACAACTGCCCAATGTCCGATAGAACCTACCCACCAAAAACGCTTGCGGATAAACAACTCAAAAGCAGACTGTCTGGTTTTATCCCAACCTGCAAAAACCTCTGGTCTGATGGGATGCCATGCGTTATCCTCATCTAATTTATTTGTATGTTTATGGTGATGATTATGTTTAATTCTCCAACTGTGAAAAGGGTAAATTAAAAACATCATGAAAAAATGCCCAACCAGGTCATTTACCCAACGACGGTTTGCAAAAGAACGATGTCCGCAGTCATGACCTATGACAAAAAATCCTGTTAAAGCCGTTCCTGTAAAAATCCATGCTATGGGTAAAAGAAACCAGGGAGAAATAGCCAAAAAATAATAGCCTAACGCTGCCATAGATAAACTGATAATTACAGTAGTCCACGCTTTGCGGCTATTTTTCTGAAAACATTCCTTGGGTAGACTTTTGATAATATGTTTTAGTTTGATTTCGTCTTTACTAAGGTTTGTGGCGACGAAAGTTTCCTGGTCTTTGATTAGTGATGTAGTCATGAATACCTGAAAAACAGCAAACTGGACTGCAAAGTCATAATCAAAATGAGTTTACAGCTAAGTTTTGTAACATTGAATTTCTGAAATTATAGCAACCTAAGAGTAACTTAGGATAGATGAAAATTCAAAATTCAAAATTAAAATTAAAAAATTCATAATTTCTATTTTGAATCTCCGTAATTACACGCAAAAAGCCAATAGTTTCATACCCAAAAAACGACTATAAAACTATTGACTTTAAACATCAATTATGCGTTATGCTCTTTTATCTGCCAGTTTAATATTTGTTGCTAAACCAAGCAGTTGGAGTAATTGAATAGTCATCCAAGTCATATCAATTTCCCACCATTGCAAACCGTGACGGGCTGAATATTGAAAAGCATGGTGATTATTGTGCCAACCTTCACCAAATACCAGTAAAGCTACCCACCAGCAATTGGTAGAATTGTCACCGGAATCTGGATATGTGCGATAACCGAATTTGTGAGTCGCACTATTTACCAGCCAAGTGCAGTGATAAACCCAAACAATGCGGACAAAAATACCCCAAACCACAAAAGACCAGCCGCCCAAGAAAAACAGTACCAATCCCAGGGCAATTTGTAAGAAAATGAAATATTTCTGTAAAAACTGATAAACTGGGTCATCACTAATGTCTTTTGTGAAGCGAGGAACTTCAGCATGAGCGGGTGAGTGATAAATCATCCAACCAAGATGACTCCACCAGAAACCCTTATTTGAGTCATGGGGATCATTAGCTGTATCGGAATGCAAATGATGGATTCGGTGTATACCCACCCATTCAATTGGTCCACCTTCACAGGTGAGAGTTCCACAGAAGACCAAAAAATACTCCAACCATTTAGGAGTTTGAAAACTGCGATGGGTAACAAGACGGTGAAAACCCAGAGTCACACCTAAACCACCGCTAACCCAGTAGAGGAATAATGCAACACCAACTGCTCTCCAGCTAAAGTTACTGGGAATTAAAGCAAATAAAGCGCCGATGTGCAGGCCAATGAAGAACAGGGTATTAACCCAGTTAATTTTAAGTTTAGTGGAAGTAGCAATTGTCATGCAGTAACCTTTATAGGAATTGTCCAGCCTAATCTGCGTGATTTAGAAATCCGCATATTTAGATTATTTTTTTTAATGAGGAAACAATGAACAGCTTAGAGCAGCTTCGGGAAGCAGAACAGGCACTATTAGAAATTTTTTATGGTATTGACGCTCAGGTCAAGCATAATCTTCAAAGAGTTCTGAATGCCTTTCGGAATCATCGTGTAGGGGCGCACCATTTTGCAGGTGTCAGTGGTTATGGACATGATGACTTAGGAAGAGATACTTTAGATCAGGTTTTTGCTGAGGTCATGGGAGCAGAAGCTGCGGTGGTGCGAGTGCAGATTGTTTCAGGAACTCACGCGATCGCCTGTGCGCTGTATGGTGTGCTTCGTCCTGGGGATGAAATGTTAGCAGTAGTGGGTTCTCCCTACGATACTTTGGAAGAGGTAATTGGCTTGCGAGGGCAAAACCAAGGTTCTCTTATTGAGTTTGGCATAAAATACCGCCAATTGGAACTAACCAAAGAAGGAAAAATAGATTGGACAGCTTTAAACACTGCCATAACAGAAAATACTCGTTTAGTTCTCATTCAGCGTTCCTGTGGATACTCATGGCGGCCTAGCCTTTCCATAGCCGAGATTGAAAAAATAATTCACATCGTCAAACAACAAAACCCCAACACAGTTTGTTTTGTAGACAACTGCTACGGAGAATTTATAGACACCCAAGAACCAACCCACGTAGGTGCAGACCTCATAGCCGGGTCATTAATCAAAAATCCAGGTGGTACACTGGTTACAGCAGGGGGATACATAGCCGGAAAAGCTGACCTAGTAGAAGCAGCCGCCTGTAGACTTACCGCCCCAGGAATAGGTAGTGCGGGAGGTGCAACCTTTGATCAAAACCGCTTGTTATACCAAGGATTATTTTTAGCACCCCAAATAGTCGGGGAAGCAATGAAAGGAACGTACCTAACAGGGTACGTATTTGATAAGTTGGGTTATCCTGTAAACCCCGCACCCCTAGCACCAAGAGGGGATGTGATTCAAGCGATTAAACTCGGTTCAGCCAAAAAACTGATTGCTTTTTGTAAAGCTATTCAACAAAATTCGCCCATTGGTTCTTATTTAGACCCCGTACCTGATGAAATGCCGGGATACGAAAGCCAAGTTGTGATGGCTGGGGGGACATTTATAGAAGGTAGCACCTTGGAATTATCAGCCGATGGACCTTTGAGAGAGCCTTATATTGTTTATTGCCAAGGTGGTACACATTGGACTCATGTATCTATTGCGTTACAGACAGCTATTGAAGCTGTGGGAGAAGCATGAGATAATTTTTACTCACGCAGAGACGCAGAGGCGCAGAGAGTATGATTGAGAATGAGATTACGGGAGTTATTGTTGATGTGGCTTATAAGGTTCACACAACTTTGGGACCTGGTTTGTTGGAGTCTGTTTATGAGACTGTGATGGATGTTGAGTTGAGACGGCGAAAGTTGCAAGTCAGAAGACAGGTAGTTATTCCTATCACTTATGAGGGTGTGGTTTTGGAGGAGGGTTTCCGTGCTGATTTGATAGTTGAAGACAAGGTGATTGTCGAACTAAAATCAGTAGAAAATCTCAATCCTGTACACCACAAGCAACTATTAACCTATTTACGCCTTGCTGATAAAAAAGTTGGACTAATCATAAACTTCAACGTCAAACTCATCAAAGATGGTATATCACGAGTAGTCAACAACCTCTAAAAACTCTCTGCGTCTCTGCGCCTCTACGTGAGCTTTTATTCCGGTAATTTATACTGCGCTACGATTCGCTTCGCAAACTCTGGTACATGATCTTCTAATTTCTCTGGATGATTACGTTTAACATACAAGTAGTTTCTTGTAAAGTGGGAATCCATTGAAAATTTCCCATATTCCAATCCTTGTGGTCCGATTTTGTCTATGACGACTCCCATTAATTTGGCTACCCACATGGGTAAGGTGACGGCTTTATCGTAGGCTTCTATTCCTTGTTGTACGGCGGCTTTTCTGTCTCCTTTGGACATCACCGGTTGGGTGTGGAGTTGGTCTTTGACGAGTTCTAGCATTTCTTTGCCGGTATCGTTTCTCACTACTATCCATTGCCAGTTGAAGGGTGCGCCCATGTATCCTACTACTATGTCTGCTAGGGAGTTGACGTAATCAAAGCAACTCATACATGATGGGGCGAAGATGTCTTTAAGTACGTTGGTTTTGAGGCCGAAGAAGGGGACTTTTTCTACTGATCCGTCTTCGTGTTTAAAATGTACCCGGAAGTCTTGCATAAATTCGTAACTAACTACTGTTTCCGGGGATCTGCTGGTGGTTTCTAGGAATTTTTGCAGTCCGGCGCGGGTAACGTTATCTACGCATGGTGTACCGAGGACGTAGAGTTTTTCTAGTCCGAGTTTTTTCTCGACGGCGCGTAATGCTTGAATTTGACATCCTACTCCGATGACTAATAGGCGTTTCATTCCTGATTTTTCGATTTGTTCTAATACGGAGAGGTTGGGGGATAGGGTAGGTTTATTTACTTTTGCTGCTAGTATTTCTTCGTGGGTGCGGGCGATGATGGGCATGGGTTGAAAGCGGTCTTCTTTGGAGTTTTGCACACAGACGACTCCTTCAACTAAGCCCCGGTTGAGCATTTCTATGGCGATGGTGCTGACTATTCCTGTCCATTGTGCGCCTTCGATGGGTTGTTGTTTGCGGGCGGCTATCATTTCTTGATGTACGCCAAAATAGAGTTCGTTTTCGTCTTCTAGGTTGCGGGGGCGGTTATGGGTGGTGGTTTCTAGTTCGTCTATTCTTTGGGTGATGAAGGCGCACGCTTCTTTGACGTAGTGGATATAGTAGGTGTCGCATAGTCCGCATTCGCTACAGAGTTCTTTGGCGGGGCGCACGCTTCCGGGTTTGAGGGCTTTGGCTTTTTTGTGTTTGCTAGAATCTATGGTAGTCATTTATTTTGTTTGTTTTTCTTGAATATCGCTTTTATTACGATACCGTTACAAGCTATGAACTTGAAGATTGAGATTGAACAAGAGGAAGACGGGCGTTTTATTGCTGAGGTGATAGATATTCCCGGTGTTTTGGCTTATGGAAATACAAGACAGGAAGCGGTAGCTAAGGTTCAGGCTTTGGCTTTGCGGGTATTAGCGGATAAATTGGAACATGGTGAAGTACACTCAGATTTATTTAGTGTTTCTTTTGCAGCAGCATGAGTCAATGGTCTAGTCAAAAAGCAAAGCGTGTTTTAGCCGCATTGTTGCGTATTGGATGGGAAATCAAACGTCAATCAGGTTCACACAAAATTCTGTCACGTCCTGATTGGGATGATTTCGTTTTTGCATTTCATGATAATGAAGAGATAGGTCCGAGAATGTTAGCAAGAATCAGTAAACTTACTGGTTTAACTCCTGATGATTTGTGATGTGGATTCCTTTATAATTGTGTGTATTTTATAGTTTATTGATAAAGGAATTGACATTATCAAGCCTTTTAACTTAGAATTTAGCTTGTTATTTTATTAACCTCTTACAAATGAAAGATAACATTTTTGACTTTCTGAAGGGATACAGTGCAGAAGATATTAGTGAAAGAGTTTCCTTGTACAAGTTATTTGGCGGATTCTTATTTGCATTTGCACTTTTCTATGCAGCATTTTGGTTTGTTCCGCACTCAGATACTGTCAATGACATTTTTGGAATGAAAATTAGTAACGCATTCGGAAGTCTTGTATTAGCTACTGTTACTTGTATCATATTAATACTATTTGTCGGTAAGAAGAACCAGTCTAACCCATAAAATTTATCCACTTATGAATTTTTTATTAATCAGCCCTTCGGTTAATTTATCCAGGGTTTTTTGCTGTTAAAATACATCTTCCATTATCCCACAAAACCGCCTGAGAATTAATTCTCAGTCTCATAGCAAAAGTCTGTTAAAACAGACTCAACGAATTATCATTTCAATAACCGAATATAACCAGCTTGTTCAAAATGATGATCTGTAGTTAATGCTTCTTGAATATCAAATTGTTTCATCACTATAAAAGGTGTATTAGAAGTTGTAAAAGATTTTGATGGAGATACCTATAGAGCTATATATACTGTGAAATTAGCAAAAGCAGTTTATGTTCTTCATGTTTTTCAGAAAAAATCAAAACATGGTATTGCTACACCAAAACAAGATATTGATTTGATTGAAGCAAGACTGAAAAAAGCTAAAGAACACCATGATCAAATAAACCAATAAAACCCAGGAGAATTATGTCAGAAAATATCGAAATTCAAACTAGCAGTGGTAATGTATTTGCTGATTTAGGTTTACCAAATGCTGATGAAATGTTAGCAAAAGCAGAACTAGCTCGAAAAATTAGTCAAGCTATTACCGCACGTGGACTAACTCAAATGGAAGCTGCGGAACTATTAGGAATTGATCAACCAAAAGTTTCTGCTTTAATCAGAGGAAAACTGACAGGATTTTCTTTAGAAAGAATGTTTAGATTTCTCAACGCTTTTGGTAGTGATGTGGAAATTACAGTTAAACCTAAAGCAATTAATTGTAAGGGCGAAGCATTCGGACAGAATATTAATGGTTTCAGCAATAGGTTATCACCCGAATGCTTCGCCCCTACTGAATCGACTCTCTAGAATCAATTTTGATTATCATAGCAACAGAAATTTCTCAAGTTCCCACTTTCTCCAATAACCATTTTACAGCACTTTCCACATCTGAAACTTGTTCCCCTGGTGGTACAGGTGGACGTTTCACCATCACTACTTTTATTCCCATTTCTCGCGCTGCAATAATTTTAGGATATGTGGCATTTCCACCGCTATTTTTACTCACAATAGTATCTATATTATATTTAGTTAAAATTTCCCTTTCATCTTCTAAAGTAAAAGGTCCCCTATCCAATAACATTAAACCAGGAGGTATTACAACATCAGCAACAGGTGGATCTATCATTCGCATTAAAAACCACATTTTTTGTAAATGAGAAAAAGCAGATATTTCTTGTCTACCAATGGTTAAAAAAACCCGTTTTATTTGATGTTTGAAAAGTTGATGTTCTAAAGCTTGATTTTCTAAAGCTTGGTTTTCTAAAGCTGCTGCTGCTTCTGTATTATTTTCTACCTCAATCCAAATATCACCCGGTTGTTTTTCCCAAGGGGGACGATTTACTAATAATCTAGGAATACCCATTTGTGTAGCTGCTGCGGCCGCATTCCAAGAGATATGATTAGCAAAGGGATGAGTTGCATCAATTAACACATCTATTTTTTGATGTTTTAAATATTCAACCAAACCTGTTACACCACCAAAACCGCCAACGCGAACATTACCAACAGGTGCAACAGGTTCACGGGTACGACCGGCTAAAGATGCGATCGCCTCAATTTCAGTAATATTATTTATTCTCGCGGTTAATTCCGCTGCATCACCAGTACCACCCAGAATTAAAACGCGCAACATAGCAATTTTGGATTTTAGATTTTAGATTTTGGATTGATAACCGTAGACAAGGCCACCAGAACATTAACCAAAACCACAACTTAGAAAATGGAAAGCTTTTACCACTGTCATCGGTCACCAGTCACCAGTCACCAGTCACCAGTCACCTATAAACTGGGAATCCTTGCCAAAATTCCCTTTTTCAAAGGTTCAGGACGTTCTGACCAAGGTAAAACACCATTAGGATGATTGTAATATTTACTTGCACATTCCAACACTGCTTCCGCGCAACCATCAACTGGCAAATCACCGAATAAATAAGTTAACTTACCTTGACCGGCAAAAGCGACTACACAAGAACGACTACAAGCACTCATACAATCAACTTCTTTGATAGGGAACTCATCCCGTAAATGCCAATTTTGCGCGACTTGTTGAATTTCTTGTAATAGTTTTTGACCACCACTTTCACCGACACGCTTACCATCTTGCCAAACACTAGCGCAGGTTTTACACACAAATAAAGTATGAGCAGTTACATCAGCAGTCATTCTTATCCTCGCAGATTCACACAATTTCTAATTATATTGCAATTAGTGGTAAGCTGTTGTGCATTTAATTTGCATAAGTTTAACAGGCAAGATGCCTGTTCCACAAGAGCTAAGAATATTAGGATTATAGAATTTAGCTGCGTAACAGCTTAGCTTCAACAATTGACAATGAACAATGGATAATAGAAAGTTACCTCTTCCTCAAAAGAGAGGTTTTAACCCAAATTAATTGTCAATTATCAATTATAAATTGTCAATTATCAATTGTCCATTGTTCACCTATTTTTAAATCTGCAAAACACGAGCCAAAGCTTCAGGAAGTGGCAGTACAATTAACAATAATAAAGCTATTGCTAGTAAACCTAAAACATCACGTTTGTTGTCTAATTCTGTCACATCATTTAATGCGGGTTCGTCAACCAAAGGAATAAATAGTAACAGAATTGCCCACAACAAAAATTCTTGACGGATAAAAGAAAGAATTAGTAAAAACAACCGAGAAATTTGACCAATTACAACTGCGGTACGTTGTCCAAACATAGCATGAACAATATGACCACCATCTAATTGTCCTACGGGCATTAAATTTAATGCTGTGACAATTAAACCTAAAAATCCAGCAACTGCTACAGGATGCAAATCTAAAGCAGATTTGGTTGTTAATTCACTACCCAAGGCTATTTTTGAAAGTAAAGCTAATAAAATTGAATATTTGGGATTTAAAGCATTGGGATTTAAAAGTCCTGTTTTTTCGCTGATGGGTACTACTTCTGAATTAGCTAAACCCCAAAGCAGTAAAGGTAAAGTAGCAACAAAACCGGCAATTGGTCCTGCGATACTCACATCAAATAAAGCTTTGCGGTTAGGAATTGGACTTCGCATTTGAATAAATGCACCAAAAGTTCCCAAGAAAAAAGGTACAGGAATAAAATAAGGCAAGGTTGAGCGAATTTTATGAAATCGCGCTGTAAAATAGTGACCAAGTTCGTGGATACCCAAAATAGTGATTAATCCTAAAGCATAGGGTAAACCATTGACAATGAGAGAAAAGTCAGTTTTGATTTGTGTTGGTTCAACTCCAGCAATTTGCGAACCTATGAAGGTGGTTGTAACTAAAGTCATTAACAACAATCCTAGTGCTGTTACTGCTTGAGTAAAATTTTCTAAATTGCGGTTTTTTGTATTTTGTCTAGCAGCTTGAGTATTGGGAACTAGAACAAAGAAGGGTTTACCATCCATCCCTTCTTGGAAGATTAACAGAAAGCGATCGCCAAATTGGCCTTCGATATTTGTTTTAATTTGCTGATAAGCTTGCTGCGGTGCAGTTCGCAACTGTCCACGACAAATCACCGCTTGGGGTCTATACTCAATATTTTGAATGTAGTATACAGACCAAGGGAAACAATTTCGCAGATTAGTTTCTTCTGTTGGTTCAATAGGACGCACTGGTAACGGTTCTGCGGTAGGATTATTTGCTGGTTGTGTTCCTGTTGCTTGGGGGTCAGTCCGGGTATTTTCTGGGACTCGATGCCCCGACAGAAATAATATCCAGTATAACAGCAAACTGATAAGCAACGGCCAAATAATCAATTCTGGTGGGGGTGATTGTTGTGTACCATAGATCAGCGTCCAACCAGTGAGGATAATTGCTGGTGTCATTAATACTAGCCACAACAACCACACTGGGGTGCGGGTGATATGAGCAACGCTGCGTTGCACTATCAGATAAGTAGCTAGTCCCAGTAAAAGTAAAAACCAAAATGCCATTTTATTTCAGGAGTTCAAGGAGTTCTAGGAGTTCTAGGAGTTCTAGGAGTTCTAGGAGTTCAAGGAGGCAGGAGTTCTAGGAGTCGTAGGGGCGAAGCATTCGGCCAATCAATTATCAATTTTTATGGAAAGCTATTTTCCGAATGCTTCGCCCGTACAGGAGGCAGGAGGTAGAATGTTTGATAAACCTGTAGATTGTTAAATATAGAACTTAGGTAAAAACTCTATTTATTCGGTTATTGATCGCTGTTTTATCGGTTATTTTATTTATGTTTTCCTCAACTCAACAACCAAGTCATAAAATTAAGCCCCCACAAATTATACTTTCTGGACAAATGCCCCAAGGAGAAATTCTCTCTTCTTCGATGGAAACAGGATCAGTATCTCCCGAATCTACCGACTTGGGGATCAATAAAATTATTGCCTTTCCACCAAATCGGGACACATTGGGGGGAACTTCTTATCTTATTGTAAGAAATGAAGGTAATATTCTCATTGACTGCCCAGCCCTGGAGCAAATTAACCATGATTTTGGGGATGATTTTGGGCAAGACTTGGGTGGGAATCCGCTTAAACACGGTGGTGTGCGTTCGTTGTTTATTACTCATCGTGGTGCTATTGCCAAAGTAGCAGAAATTCAACAAGCTCTTAATTGTGAGATTATCATTCAAGAACAAGAAGCGTATTTGTTACCTGGTTTAACTGTTACTACCTTTTCTCAAGAATTGACTCTTGATGACACCACACAAATTATCTGGACACCTGGCCATTCTCCAGGGTCTTCATGTCTATATTATCGTGAATTTGGAGGAGTTTTATTTTCAGGACGGCATTTAATCTCTAACTTGCAAGGTGAACCTGTGCCATTACGTACACCTAAAACTTTTCATTGGCCTAGACAACTTAAAAGTGTTCAAGCATTGCGCGATCGCTTTTCACCAGAAACTCTACAATACATTTGCCCCGGCGCTAATATTGGCTTCCTCCGTGGCAAACGCATCATTGACCAAGCTTATCAGAGATTAGGGAATGGTGATTGGTGATTGGGAAAGAAGGGAACAGGGAACAGGGAACAGGGAACAGGGAACAGGGAACAGGGAACAGGGAACAGAGTTTTTGAATTTTGACTTTTGACTTGATTCTCCCCAGTCACCAGTCACCAGTCCCCAGTCACCAGTCACCAGTCCCCAATCCCCAATCCCCAATCACCAATCACCCACTACTAGCAAATCTTTGCTCAACAGTTCCATAGCAGCTTGATATTGTCTATCTTCTGCTGTGCCAATTTGCTCCCCTGAGATTGGTTCTTGGGGAATTACTATGTCCGGCTTAATACCTAATTTGTTAATATCTCGGTGGTTTGGTGTTTCATATTTAGCAATTGTTACTGCTAAACCAGAACCATCGGATAATTCAAATAACGACTGAATCAGTCCTTTGCCAAAGGTAGTTTCACCTACTAACTGGGCGCGTCCATTGTCTTGTAAAGCACCAGCTAAAATTTCACTCGCGCTTGCAGTTCCTTGATTGACCAAAATAACTAAAGGAGCTTCTGTCAAAGCCTGACCATAAGCTTCAAAATCCCCTTGAATGCCTTGGCGATTGACAGTATAAACTATTGTGCCTTCATCTAACCACTGACGAGCAACTTCAATTCCCGCTTGTAATAGTCCCCCCGGATTATTTCGCAAATCTAGAATATAGGCTGCTGCGCTTTTTTGTTTTAGAATATGAATAGCGTGTGCTAATTCCATTGGTGCATTAGCATTAAATTGAGTGAGGCGGATATAGCCAATGGGTGTTCCTTGGGGGGATAAACGCACATCAGCTACTACAGGATTCAGTTCAATGCGATCGCGCACCAGTATAATTTCTTTATCCGCTTCTCCCTCTCTACCAATTAAGAGAGTAACAACAGTACCAGCCTGTCCGCGCATCCGCGCCGCAGCTTCATCCAGAGTCAGATTTGCTGTGGATGTTCCTTCAATCTGCAAAATGCGATCGCGTGGTCTTAAACCTGCTTTTTCAGCCGGCGACCCCTCTATAGGTGTAATTACCTCTAAAATACCTGTCTGGGGATTGAGGGCAATTTGTAAACCCACACCTGTCAATTCTCCAGAAGTATTCACCTGTAAACTGCGGTACTGCTCTGGGTCTAGAAACCTGGTAAAAGGGTCATCCAGGCTTTTAAGCATATTCTGAATTACTTTGTATGCTTCTTGGTCATTTCCCAGCGGACTCTTAAAAGCTTTTTGTCGTACCTCTGTCCAATTTTGATGATTAAATGTTTCATCCAAATAAGATCGGTTGACAATTCGCCAAACTTCAGAAACTAATTTTTGCTGTTGAGTTAAAGCATTTGCTGGTGGAATTGAGCCAAAAGTCAAGCCAAAAGCCAATCCAAAAGCTAAAAGCAAGGAAAATCCGCACCGAAAAACCTGTTTATTCATGAAGCCCATCTTACCTTGTATCTTTACCCAAATCACGTATCAATCTCCATTTGGGACGTTGCTGATGAAATATATCTCTAAATTATGTTACTTTTTTTATAGAAGAGGTGCATTTTCTCATCAAGTTGTTAAGCAACTCTGGAGAGGCAAATCCACCTCAAAAACGATAAAATCTCTTTGTAACCAACATTTTTCACGTTGGCTTGCCAAGGGATCGCAATATATTCCATATTTACAGAATGTTAAGTTTCTGAAAAACTTAATAATTCTGTAACAAAGATTCTCTTTGCGAACATCCCAAACAAAATTAATCTTGGGATATTTATCAACCACAAGCAATTTGTAGGAACTTGAGATTGTATGGCCAGCGTTTATGATTGGTTTGAAGAACGTTTAGAACTTCAAGCTATTGCTGAAGATGTAACCAGCAAGTACGTACCTCCCCACGTTAATATCTTTTACTGCTTGGGTGGAATTACCCTAGTTTGCTTCCTGATTCAGTTTGCCACTGGGTTTGCGATGACATTCTACTACAAGCCCACAGTCGCAGAAGCATTTTCTTCAGTGCAGTACATCATGAATGAAGTCAACTTTGGTTGGCTAATTCGCTCCATTCACCGCTGGTCAGCCAGCATGATGGTATTAATGATGATTCTCCACGTTTTCCGCGTTTATTTGACTGGTGGTTTCAAAAAACCCCGCGAATTAACTTGGGTAAGTGGTGTCATCCTGGCAGTAATCACAGTTTCCTTTGGTGTAACTGGTTACTCCTTACCTTGGGACCAAGTTGGTTACTGGGCGGTGAAAATCGTTAGTGGTGTACCAGAAGCAATCCCCGTAGTTGGTGTTTTGATTTCTGACTTACTACGTGGTGGTTCTAGCGTCGGTCAAGCAACATTAACCCGCTACTATAGCGCCCACACATTCGTATTACCTTGGTTAATTGCGGTATTCATGCTTTTCCACTTCTTAATGATCCGCAAACAAGGTATTTCTGGACCATTGTAATCAAAAGTTAGTCAGTAGTGATTCAGTGAATAGGTAAAACAGTTTCCAGATGCAAGTTGTTTGTTTTAAACTGAAGGCACATAGCCTCAGAATAAAAACAAGCACTATTTGCTGAAACCGTAAGCTGTAAACACAATGAACACTTGCTTCAACTGGCAAAGCTGAATCCAGTGTCATAATAAATTTGTGGCTTGCCTAAATAGCTAATAGCTTACACGAATGCTTTAACTTCACTTAAGCAGGAGACCAGATCTAAAAATGTCCACACATAAACCACCAAATCTAAACGATCCAGCTTTAAGAGCTAAACTCGCCAAAGGTATGGGTCATAACTACTATGGTGAACCAGCTTGGCCTAACGACCTGCTCTATGTATTCCCCATCGTAATCATGGGTTCATTCGCTTGTATTGTGGCTCTAGCTATACTAGATCCAGCAATGGTGGGTGAACCAGCAAATCCTTTTGCTACACCTTTGGAAATTTTGCCAGAGTGGTATCTGTTCCCAGTGTTCCAGATTCTTCGCTCACTACCTAACAAACTGTTGGGAGTATTGGCAATGGCTTCCGTACCCTTGGGATTGATCCTCGTTCCCTTTATTGAGAGCGTTAACAAGTTCCAAAACCCCTTCCGTCGTCCAGTAGCGACAACAGTATTCTTGTTTGGTACTTTTGTCACCATCTGGTTAGGTATTGGTGCTGCATTACCCTTAGACAAATCTCTGACTTTGGGACTGTTCTAAATTAGTTGCCACTAATTTTTAGTTTCCATAAAGTGCTGTGACACCTGTGAGTTTCAAGAGCATATACCGAAGTTATGAGTCTAAAGACTGTCCGCAAGGAATATACAGCCCATTAGCTACTCATACTTCTAGTGAATATGCTTTTGAAAACTCACAGGTGTAAATTTTCATAGGTCTATTTTGAAGATCGGATTTTTAGTTTTGGGTGTAAAATATAAAAATATAGCAGTTGCCAGAGTAACTAGGAATATTTTAAATTCTGGGATCTTGGTTCAAACAAGATTTTGAAACAGCTAACTGCTAATTGCCATAAAAGCTATTCCAAAATCTAAAGCCACCAAAAAACAAACACAAGTTACGTTTTTTACTTACTTAATATTCTAGTCACGGTCAATGCTTACTACAGTGCAGCAAGACCATCTGACGGTGAAGAGCGATCTGAAGCTCCAAAACCAAGTGCAACAATGGTTTGAAAACTTTTCTCTACAATATTTAGCTCAAAGAGGTTGGTCAGAAAGCCAACTCTATCGTCTCAATTTAGCATTAGCAGAAGGCTTTACTAATGCAGTTCGTCATGCTCATCGGACTTTACCGCCAGAAACAAATATAGAAATTGAATTGAGTCTGTGGGTAGACAGACTGGAAATAAGAATTTGGGATTATGGCAAGCCTTTTAATCCTGATCAGATACCTGAACCAAAACCAGGTACTTTACAAGATCATGGATATGGATGGTTTCTAATTCGGCGTGTGGCAGATCATGTTGTTTATAAACGTGATTCTGATAACAGAAATTGTTTGTTGATTGTTAAATACCTTATAGAAGCACAACATTAATTTAAGAAAAAAGCCCCATTCCGTTAATAAATTTTTTTATGAATAACGGCACGCCACGCGTTAGCCAAGCTTTATCTGTTTTCGATACAGCAAACCCTATTTAGGGGTTGCTGAGAAAGTCTTTCCGTGAGGGCATAGGAGTCAGGAGTCAGGAGTCAGGAGTCAGGAGTCAGGAGTCAGGAGGAGATTTGAAAATTTCTTTGCCATCTCTTGAAATCCCAAAAAATGCACACTTTTTCCGGTATACCCTTCAAAACCCTTGCACTAATTTCTGTGTTTATCAGCCTCTAACCTTTGATATATCAAGGTTTTAGGTTTATTCAGCAACCCCTATTTAAGCCAAGTCAAAAAGTAAAATTTCCGCGTTCTGATTTGTACTCAGTTCTATTTTCTGCTCTCCAGTAATTTGCACTCCATCACCTGCTTGGAGTTGTTTTCCATTAAAGATTGCTTCACCTGTAGCTATTTGCAACCAAGCATAACGATAGAGTTGAACATAATAATTAATCACATCACCTTTTTCTAAGATAGAGGCATATAAATCAATATCTTGATGAATAGTGATAGATCCATCACGACCATCTTGAGAACCAATTAACCTTAGTTTTCCCTTTTTATCTTCTACAGAAAAAGCTTTTTGTTCATATCTTGGTTTTAAACGTTGTTGATCCGGCAAAATCCATATTTGCAGCAGGTGTAATTCTTCAGTTTGGGAATGATTAAATTCACTGTGCATGATTCCTGTACCAGCACTCATAATTTGAGCATCACCTGGACGAATCACCGAACCTGTACCCAAACTATCTTTATGTTCTACTGCACCTGATAAAACATAGGTGAGAATTTCCATATCTCGATGTCCATGAGTTGGAAAACCAGCACCAGCAGCAATACTGTCATCATTAATGACTCTGAGGGAACGGAATCCCATGCGGTCGGGATCATAAAAATGACTAAAGGAAAATGTATGATAACTATCCAACCAATCAATTTTACTATGACCCCGTAAATTGGATTTATGAATCATGTAGTTAATAGTATTTTGAGACATAATTTCACCTCTTAAAATAGGAGTCAGGAGTCAGGAGATCAAGGATAATTTAACCCAGTCCCCAGTCCCCAGCGATGCACTGAGCTTGTCGAAGTGTCCCCAGTCCCCTATATTTGCTGATACCTTGCTTGTAAATCCTGAATAGAAAAGAGCGCATCAAACTGTAAACCAGCAGATTTATATAATTCTGCGCCTCCTTGAAGTCTGTCGATCAAAGAAATTACCCTACCAACGGTATAACCTGCTGCTTGTAAACGTTCAACTGCTTTCAGTGCAGATTGGCCAGTTGTCACTACATCTTCCAGGACTACAACTTTTGCACCCGTGGGTAAAGTAGGACCTTCAATGTAAGCCATTGTGCCATGCCCCTTAGCTTCTTTGCGAATAATTAACGCTGGTATGGGGCGATTTTCATAGACAGAAACCACACTGACAGCGGAAACAATAGGGTCAGCACCCAGAGTTAAACCTGCGACAGCCTGTGTATCTACTGGTAGAATATGTAATATCAACCTACCTATAGCTAAAGCTCCTTGGGGGTGGAGTGTAACCTGTTTACCATTAATATAGTAAGAACTACGTTGTCCAGAGGAAAGAACAAAATCACCTTCTTGATAAGCAAGTTGGCAAAATAAATTTAGTAACTTCTGACGCAGGGTGGTTAAATCAGTAGTGGTTGCCCAAATATCCGATGGGTTGGATGTTTCAGTAGAATACGACATTACAAACCGTTAAAAGTTGTGCTACACCAAAGGTTGAACTAATGAAAGTTCTGAAATTAAGCATAAATTAAGAGTTGCCCAAGTTTGCCTAAAAATTGAGGAGTTGTAAACTTGAGTATAAATTTGCCTGGATTGGGTGGGTTGATGGTACTACTTGCTACTACTACATTTCCTGTAGTTGCAGTTGCTGAGATGCAAACAGAAAATTATGAATCAACCAGCAATGCTTTCGATAGAGCTTATTTTCGCAATCATCCTAATTTTTATGACAATGGCAGTTTACAGCGTCAGGTAGATTCTTTATTAGGTCCTGGGGGTAAGTTCGGAACTACTTTTCCTGATAATGAAATAGCTAGGGGTTGCTGAGAAAGTCTTTCCGTGAGGGCATAGGAGTCAGGAGTCAGGAGTCAGGAGTCAGGAGTCAGGAGGAGATTTGAAAATTTCTTTGCCATCTCTTGAAATCCCAAAAAATGCACACTTTTTCCGGTATACGCTTCAAAACCCTTGCACTTTTTTCCTGTTTATCAGCCTCTAACCTTTGATATATCAAGGTTTTAGGTTTATTCAGCAAACCCTAGCTAAAGATGGTCAGTTAGTTAACATTGTGTATCATGATGTTATCATGCAGCAAGCACAGAATGATCCTTATCTTCGTACCCCTGATTTACCCAATCCTTACAATTCTTCGCTGTTGATGTCTCCTGAGTACAATGCTAATAGACTCAGGGTTGGTACTGAATATCGCTTTGATAGTTTAACTTCTCGTTAATTATTAGGGAACAGGGAATAGGGAACAGGGAATAGGGAATAGACAAAAATTAATATTATCCTCCTGTCCCCAGTCACCTATCACCAGTCACCTATCACCAGTCACCTATCACCAGTCACCTATCACCTATTTCACTTTTCCCCAACTCGTAAACCCAGAATAATTAAATCTCTTTCTACGCCGGCTAAATCAGCTATTTTGGGTAAATATCCCCAGTTTTGAAAACCCAATTTAGCAAATAGTTTTAAACTAGGTTGATTGTGAGCAAAAATAAAACTAACTAAAGTTTTTAACCCCAAACTTGGACTTTCATTAATTGCTTTTTCTAAAAGTAACTTTCCTAAACCACGTTTTTGAAAGTTTGGGGAAATGTAAATACTAATTTCGGCGGTGGAATGGTAAGCTGGTCTACCATAAAAGGATTGAAAACTCAGCCATCCGGCAATCATCCCATCTATTTCTACTACCCACAGGGGACGTTGTGAAGGTACTCTTCCCTGAAACCAGGCAATGCGACTTTCTACGGTTACGGGTTCTAAATCGGCTGTTGCCATGCGTGTGGGAACAGCAGCGTTATAAATGGCTACAATTTCTGGTAAGTCTGTTTCTGTGGCATGGCGAATAATCATTGCGGCTTTTTGGGCAAAATTCAAATTATCGGTACAATCTTCACAAATCATACACTGTCACCGCAAAATTTATGAGCATTTTTAATCAAGATTTATTGTTTCATCATTAGATAGTTTAGTTCACTAGAAACTTACGTTGTGAATTAGTATTAATTTACAGTCATGAGAGACTTTTAAAACATCCTCTTAGGTTTATTGTAGTAATGTTAAAAAGCAAGAGGTTGAATAAGTGAAATTTTAATGAACTTTTAAAATCTGATTTTGTACAATTCAAATAATTCTCCTAATTGCTTTTTAACTATTTTCGCACCTGCATTTTTAATTGTTTTTTCCCAATCGGATGCAGTTTCTAAAAACACTTCTGCACCTAAATAGGTTTCTAAAACTGCCCAATCTTCCGCTAATGGTTGTTCTGAGTTAAGAATATCAAATACAAAATATCCACCTGGTTTTAATACTCTTTTGACTTCTGATAAAACAGATTGCCAATATTCTAGGGGAAAATAACAACTAAATCCTGTAGCTATAACTAAATCAAATTGTGCTGCATCATAGTTTAATTGGTGTGCTGGACCTAATTCAACACCTTTGAATAGTTTTGAATTTAGTTGTGAACCACGAGAATTTAGTGTATCTCTGGCTATATTACTAATTTCTTGACCATAAAAATATGTTTGCCAATTTCTCCAAGGATAGATTAAAAAGCTGACTCCGCAACCAATGTCTAAACAACGTTGGTTTTTTTGCGGTTGGGCAATTTCCCAAAATGGGGAAGCAATTTTATAAGCTAAAATGCCATTTTTCCATTCTTTATAGATTGGCATTTCTTCTACTTCTGCGGGTACTTCAAAGGGTTCTTTTTGATATTCTTTATTGAAACGATAGGCGATTTGTGCTATTCTCTCTTGCCATTTATCCAAGGAATAGTTTTTATTTTTAAATGAATTTATCGGTTGATTTTTAGACATTATTTAATTTGGTAATGGGTAATGGGTAATGGATAATAATGATATTAAACTCTAGCTAATGATGGTGCAGCAGCTAGTAAAGTTTTTGTGTAGGGATGTTGGGGATGAGCAAAAATTTCTTTTGTATTTCCTAGTTCTACAATTTTACCACCATTCATAACGGCTATGCGATCGCACAAAAAACGAGCTAACCATAAATCATGGGTAATAAATAAATAGGTTAACTCAAATTCGTCTTTTAATTGTAGCATTAAATCTAAAACTTGTGATTGTACACTGGCATCTAACATACTCACTGGTTCATCACATATTACTAATTTAGGACGAGTAATTAAAGCCCGTGCTATGGCTACCCTTTGTTGTTGTCCTCCCGATAAATCTGAGGGATAACGTTGATAATACATTTCTGCTGGTGTTAATCCCACTTTTTCCAACATCCATAAAACCTTTTCTTTGGCTTTTTCAGCATTAGCTAAGTTGTGAATTAATAGGGGATCTGCTATACTTTGTCCCACTGTCATGGCAGGATTTAAACAAGCATGAGGATCTTGAAATACCATTTGGATTTGTCTGCGGGAAGCGCGAATTTCTTTACGGGATAATTTAGTTAAATCCTGTCCTAAAAATTCCACTTTTCCCCCAGTGGGAGGAATTAATTGTAAAATAGTCCGAGAAAGTGTACTTTTCCCACAACCAGATTCTCCCACTAATCCTAATATTTCCCCTGGATATAATTCTAAATTAATACCATCTACAGCTTTAATTTGTTGTCCTTCACCTTTAAATATTCTTTCAATAAAATTCGGTTCTATGGTATAATGTTTTTGCAGTTCTGTAAGTTTTAAAATTGGTTTTTCTTTAATTACTGTTCCCTGTTCCCTGCGATGCACTGAGCTTGTCGAAGTGTTCCCTGTTACCTCTTCTTGTTGAATATGTAATGCTGCTTTTAATAAAGATTGGGTGTATTCATGTTGAGGATTTTTAAAGACATTTTCTGTTTTCCCTGTTTCTACCATTTTACCTTGATACATGACCCCAATGCGATCGCAATATTCCCCTACCATTGCTAAATCATGGGAAATTAATAATAATCCCATATTGTCTTCTGCACATAACCGCGTTAGTTCTTGTAAAATCTGAGCAGAAACGGTAACATCTAAGCTAGTCGTGGGTTCATCAGCAACAATTAATTTAGGATTCAACAGTAAGGCTAACGCAATAGCAACTCTTTGACGCATCCCTCCGCTAAACTCATGGGGGTACTGACTCCAACGACTTGCAGGAATTTTCACCTTTTCTAAAGTTGCTAAAGCTTTTTCTTTCGCTTGTTGTTTAGTTAATTCTGGTGAATGCGCTGCCAAGGTCTCTAAACAATGATTACCAATAGTCATTAAAGGATCTAATCTTGTCATGGGATCTTGAAACACCAAAGCTACTGCTTCACCGCGAAACTTTTGCATTTGCACAGGTGTTAAATCTAATACGGAATCATCACGAAAAATTATCTTACCTTCAACTCGACTAGAGGCAGGTAACAAACGCATAATTGCCCTGCCAATAGTAGATTTACCACAACCCGACTCACCCACCAAGCCCATTTTTTCCCCTGGTTGAAGTGCAAAAGATACATCATTAACCGCCCAGATTGGTGCTTCTTCGTCAAATTGGGGATAAGCTACGCGGAGATTTTCAATACTAAATAAGGTTTCACTCATGGTTAATTATAGTTAATTATCGTCTATTTATTGTCTACTGATCCAACGTCTTGTATCTGACTAGAATTTTGCTCAGTTCCACAATGATAACAATAAGGTAACTTTTTGTAAGTTAAATTATGGCAATTGTGACACTCTATATATTGATAATAACCGCAATGAGGACAATGGGCATTATTGGATTTAAGAGTTTTTCCACAATTGATACATTGTGATTTTTGAACTCTCTTAGCAGCTTGAACTTTGCTATTAAATACTACTCCTTGAAAGAACTTGATAATTCCAAAACCTATGAGAGGAATTAGCAAGATATAAACATAACTAATTAAGAATAGTAACCCACCCAATAGTTTGTTAACAACACTTAATAAGAATTGAAAGACTACACCAACTTGCAGAAATTCTAAGACTTTGAGAACAAGAGGAATCAAAAATATTACCAGCAAATGCCAGCTAATTAATCCAATAAGTCCATATCCTCGACTTTGACTTATTCTATAGACTAATAAAGCAATAATAATTAAAGGTAGTAGAAAGATAGATTGAAATGTAAGCTGGATACTAGGATACCAAAACGAGGCTCTTTCATAACCTTGTTTAACTGCCGTGAATTTATTCTCATCTTTGATCAAAGATAGAAAATTAAGACTTTCTGGTTTAGTAAGAAGTTGGTTTTTAAGATTATTAATTTCTTGTTTAATTTGTCCAATTTGTTGTTGATTTTTATCTAAGTCTTGTTTAGCTTTTTCAGCACTGACTTGATTGATAGATTTTTCAGATGACTGTCCCGCAATTTTTTCCAACAGCGTTGATTCATATTGATTGCGAATATTTATATTCGCTTGTTCTAATTGATTAATTTTCTCCTGGCGTAGATTTATATTTGTAATATTTTTTTGATTTAGGTTATTATTCAGTCTGTCTTTTAACTCGGCATAATTTATACATATTTCTGAAACTTTCCCTAAATGTCCAATTTCTTGCTGTTGATATTCTGCTTGAAACTGCGGTTGATTATTGTTCAATGGTACTGAGCTTATGATCATGTCATAATCTTTATTTTTATCACTTTGCTTTTGATAATTCTCCCATTCTGAATAACACGGATAGGCTTGGTAGGGGCTAAGATGCCATCTACTAATATCCTCTAAACCTGTAAAAACATTGATTAAAATGAAAATATCTACTATAATGATTACAATCAAACTCACTTTATTTAGTGGTTCGTTGTTGATTGTTCTGGAGTTGTTAAAGAATTGACCTAAAATGTTACGTATTTTAGTAAACATACAGAATATTTTATACCAAAATGAGTGTGTTTGTCATGTAGTTGCAACCAACCTACCATGAAAACTATTGCCTTGATAGCAGATTCATATTAGTTAATATTCTCCCTTCTCATCTGGGTGTAAAATAGTCTCACAGAATCGAATTAAAATATTAATGCGCTCTGTAATTGTTTTTAATCGTGCCTGTATTGTAGTAGACTGTCTTGCGCCTTGTAAAAAAATTACATCTACTTCTAATAAACGAAGTTGCTTGCTAATTTCCGTTTGATAAGACTGCTGGCGGTAGTTTAAATCAGTGAAGGGAGCGATTTCTTGTAAAAAAAAATGCTGTAAATCGGCTAGATGCGATCGCAAGGTAGGAATATCTAATAGAGTTTTGTTAACATTGGAGCGTAATTCCTCCAGTAATGTTGTCAATTCCTGATATTTTTGCAGATTTAAAGACATTTGGTGCTAGTTGAGATAGTATAAACTACAAGAAAATTTATTTCTAGAATAAACCTTTTTCCCAACTCATTCCTAAGAATAGCCTTAAAACCATCTGTGAGACTTGGTTGATTCTTATGGATAGTCAGGCTGATCAGTCATGAGATCATCAGGTAATCAGAAAATCATTCTGACAAAATTTTTCCCACCCGTCTGTAGGGCAGCATCATCAATAGAAGATGCTGTCATTTTCATCTATATCTCACCGATCCACGAAAAACTTATCATTTCTCTTGTATGAGCAGCTTACTTGTTGATTCCTCCGTTGATGTTAGTCTCCCGGAATGGCTTAAAAAATGTTTACGAGAAACATTAGCGAAAAGCAACACGGGAGAAGATGACCGAACGCACAATGATGCCACTTTGATTTGTAATGCCTTTAAATTTGCCTATCAACTGCATCAAGGACAGTATCGTAAATCTGGAGAAGCGTATATTGCCCATCCTGTAGCCGTAGCTGATTTACTACGAGACTTAGGTGGTAGTGCTGCTATGATAGCAGCTGGATTTCTTCATGATGTAGTTGAAGATACAGAAGTTACAATTGAACAAATAGAAGAAAATTTTGGGGCAGAAGTGCGCCAACTGGTAGAAGGTGTCACCAAGCTTTCTAAAATTAATTTCACCAGTAAAACCGACAGTCAAGCGGAAAACTTCCGGCGAATGTTTTTGGCAATGGCGCAGGATATTCGGGTAATTGTGGTGAAATTGGCGGATCGTTTGCATAATATGCGAACATTGCAATATATGTCAGAAGCCAGCCGTCGCCGCAGCGCCCAGGAAACACGAGATATCTTTGCACCTTTAGCCAATCGTTTGGGGATTTGGCATATTAAATGGGAATTAGAGGATTTAGCCTTTAAATATTTAGAACCTGATGCTTACCGAGAAATTCAACAGCACGTTGCGGAAAAAAGGACGGCACGGGAAGAAAAATTGACTAAAGCTAAGGAAGTGTTGCGGGAGAGAATGCAACAAGCGGGTATTAAATGTTTGGAGGTTAGCGGTCGCCCCAAACATCTGTATAGCATTTATCAAAAAATGCAGCGACAGCAAAAAGAATTTCATGAAATTTATGATTTGGCTGCACTGAGAATCATTGTCCAAACAAATGAAGAATGTTATCGGGCTTTGGCGGTGGTTCATGATGCTTTTCGTCCTATTCCCGGCAGATTTAAAGATTACATTGGTTTACCTAAACCTAACCGTTACCAATCCTTGCATACAGGGGTGATAGGTTTGACTGGTCGCCCGTTGGAAGTGCAAATTCGCACAATGGAAATGCACCATGTTGCGGAGTATGGGATTGCTGCCCATTGGAAGTATAAAGAAACAGGTGGTTCTACCAGTCAGGTAACAGGAGCAGATGAAAAATTTACTTGGTTGCGGCAACTATTGGAATGGCAGAGTGATTTAAAAGACGCGCAAGAATATTTAGATAGTATCAAAGATAATTTATTTGAAGATGATGTTTATGTTTTCACTCCAAAGGGGGATGTGGTACCTCTAAGTCCGGGATCTACAAGTATAGATTTTGCTTATCGAATTCATACAGAGGTCGGAAACCATTGTGCAGGGGCGCGGGTAAATGGGCGCATTGTGCCGTTATCCACCCGATTACAAAATGGGGATATTGTTGATATTATTACGCAAAAAAATAGCCATCCGAGTTTGGATTGGTTGAATTTTGTCAGGACTTCGGCGGCGAAATATCGGATTAAACAATGGTATAAGCGATCGCGCAGGGAAGAAAATCTAGCGCGGGGAAGGGATTTATTAGAGAAGGAACTAGGGAAAACAGGTTTTGATCACTTGTTGAAATCAGACGCAATGCAAACTGTGGCAGAAAAGTGCAATTATCACAGTGTGGAAGATTTACTGGCAGGTTTAGGTTACGGGGAAATTACCTTAAACTTAGTGTTAAACCGCTGGCGAGAAGTGGTAAAAGCACAACAACCTGTAGCTGATGTGATTCCATTTATCCCCAAAGAATCAACATCAAAAACTACACGGGAAACCTCACCCAGTACATCCCGTGCTAGTGATTCACCGATTATTGGCGTAGAAGGATTGGTTTATCATATAGCTGGATGTTGTACGCCGATTCCTGGTGAAGCTATTATTGGGGTGGTAACGCGGGGACGGGGTATATCCATTCATCGCCAAGGATGTCATAATGTGGACAATGTGGAATGTGAGCGCCTAGTACCCGTAAGATGGAATACAGCAATAGAACATCATGGACGTCCTCACACTTACCCCATAGAGATTCAAATTGAAACTTTGGATCGAGTGGGAATCTTAAAAGATATTTTATCGCGGTTGAGTGATCAAGGCATCAATGTGCGTCATGCTAATGTGAAAACAGCTTTGGGACAACCAGCGTTGATGGATTTGGGTATTGAGATCCGCGATCGCAATCAATTAGAACATCTGTTTGTGCAGATTAGAAAAATGAGTGATATTCTTAACATTCGCAGAGTTGGTCAAATGGAAGAGTCAAAGTAAAAGGCAGGGGGCAGGGGAGGCAGGGGAGGCAGGGGAGGCAGGGGAGGCAGGGGAGGCAGGGAGAAATTATTTGTATTTTCCCAATTACCTCTTCCCCAGTCACCAGTCCCCAGTCACCAGTCCCCAGTCACCTACTTATCTTTCAGCTTTGATCTTCCAACCTGGTTTAACTACCTGACGACTCCGGGCAATGACTAAAGCTTCATTTTCCACATCTTCTGTCACCGTTGAACCTGCGGCAATATAAACATCATTACCGATGGTAATAGGTGCGACTAAAACACTATTAGAACCGGTTTTGGTGCGATCGCCTATTCTGGTTCTATGTTTTTTCACTCCATCATAATTAGCGGTAATTGTTCCTGCACCAATATTTACCTGAGTTCCCGCAGTTGTATCACCCAAATAAGAAAGGTGTGCAACATTAGAACCATCTCCTAATTGAGTATTTTTCAACTCTACAAAATTACCAATTCTGCAATTTTCACCCACTTCCGCATGGCCACGCAAATGAGCATAAGGACCAATACGAGTTCCTGCTTCCACAAAACTATCTTTGACTACAGAATATTGCACAGTGACATTTTCACCCAACTGGCTATTTTCAATTAAACTTCCAGGTCCTATGCGACTACCAGATTTAATCAATGTTTTACCCCGTAAATGAGTTTGAGGTTCAATAATCACATCTGGCTGTAATTCTACAGTTTCATCAATTGTCACACTAGCAGGATCAATAATCGTCACACCTGCCAAAAGCCATTTTTCCTGAATACGTCTTTGCAAAATCTCGTAAGCTGTGGCTAATTGCAATCTATCATTAATTCCCAGAATTTCTTGGTCATCTTCCACATCTACAGCCATCACCTTACCTACTTGGGTAACAGCATCAGTGAGATAATATTCTTTTTGGGCATTATTATTTTGTAAATGTGGTAAAAATTTTGCTAAATCAGACCAGCGGAAACAGTAAATACCAGCATTAACACGGTGATTTTTTCTTTGTTCAGGAGTGCAATCTTTATCTTCAACCATTTCCTGCACAATGCCGTTTTCATCACAAAAAACTCTGCCGTAACCTTGGGGATTTGATAAATGTGCTGTGAGAATAGTACAGGAATTTTGATTTTCTTGATGAATTTGTAATAAGTTTTTCAGAGTTTTAGTTTGCAACAAAGGCACATCACCATTTAAAATTAACAAATCCCCAGTGTAACCTTCTAAATGAGGAAGTAATTGTTGAATAGCGTGTCCTGTGCCTAATTGTACAGTTTGTTCCACAAATTCCAATTCAGAATTTCCACCTAAAGCAGTTTTTACTTCTTTAGATTGATACCCAACAATTACTAACCTGCGTTCAGGTGCAAGGGGTTCTAGACTATCAATAACTCTCTCGACTAGAGATTTTCCACCCAAAGAATGTAAAACTTTAGGTAGATGAGATTTCATTCTTGTGCCTTTTCCAGCGGCGAGAATTGCTACAACAACCATAATTAATTATCAGTAAATGACAATAAATGCTTTTTTGACTGGGAGATTCAAGGCTAAATCATATCAGTTAATTATCTAGAGTTGACAAAGTCTTTCTGTGTGGGTGAGCAGTCAGGAGTCAGGAGTCAGGAGTCAGGAGTCAGGAGTAGCTCCTTCAAATTCATAATTTCTAAGGTGCAACCACAACTTGGTTACGCCCAGCAGTTTTAGCACGATAAAGGGCAGCATCAGCAGTTTGAATTAATGCTGTACCAATAGCACCATGTTGGGGAAAACCAGTAACTCCCAAATATACTGTGATCTCCTGACTCCTTGATAGCGACTTGTACTGAGCCTGTCGAAGTAAGCGTGGCGTTAGCCATACTCCTTAATATTCACAAAAGGACTTTTTCAGCAAACCCTAATTAGGTGCATTTCTAAGATTGGTAAGAATACCTTATAATCTTCATAAGTTCTATCGTTGGTAATAGGGATATTCTGAGTTTTTACTTTTTTCCCCTGTTCATCAACTACATAGATTGTTAATAATTAAGGTCATTTGAGCGTTACTAAAACATTACCTACTGTTAATATTTCTCTTTTTCTACAACTATGTCTTTTTGTCTTGGGATGCCAATAACCTTTGGTTTGATTTATTGCTGTTTCATGAGCCACTTCTGATTGAGAAAGCTTATGCAATAACATTGCAATACATTGATCCGCTAACACTAATGCCGCTTCTCTTATTTTTTCTTCTCTTTCTTTTACAGTTCGTCCATCCCACTCTTCGATTTTTGTCAAATCTAAAAGTTTCTTCACATTTTCTTGAAATTATGATATGGAATCTGTTAAACTTAGATTTGCATATATAGCATTTACCAATTACCAATTACCAATTACCAATTACCAATTACCAATTACCAATTACCAAAAAAATATGAAATTACAACAAAGAGAGATAACATTAAAAAAAATAAATCCACAACAGCAAAACCAAACTGAGCCACATTTAGGTTTGGTTTGTATCACTATTGATAAACAAGTGCGTTTTCGGACTATTACCCGGACCCGTTATTTAAAACTTTCTCCTCAACAAAGAGAAGATACCCTAAAAGAACTTTATCAAAATAATTTGCGCTGCTTGGATGGGGCGTTAACTTTCTGTCAAAAGCAAAATATTCGCCTTTATCGCATGACTTCGGCTTTATTTCCGATGAGTGATATGGAAGATAAAATTGGTGGAAATATATTAGAAGAAATGAGGGAAGATTTAGCAAAAATTGGGGAGAAGGCAGAAAAATTAAACATCAGAATGGTGTTACATCCAGATCAGTTTGTAGTCTTGAGTTCTGATAATGATGAAGTCATAGAAAATAGTATCAAAATTTTAACAAACCACGCCTACACTTTAGATTTACTTGGTTTATCTCAGTCACCTTGGGCGTTAATGAATATTCATGGTGGTAAATCTCAACGTGGGGAAAAATTGGTAAAAGTAATTTCTGAACTACCACCAGGTATTAAAAACCGCTTAACTTTAGAAAATGATGAATATGCTTATAATGCTCAGGAGATTTTAGAGGTATGTCAACAAGCTGGTATACCGATGGTTTTTGATGCACATCACCATATTTGCTATGAAAAGTTAGATTCTTATGATCATCCTAGTGTAGAATCTATGGTTTTAGGGGCGCGAGAAACTTGGGAAAATCCAGATTGGCAGTTAGTACATATTTCTAATGGGGAAACAGGTTTTAATGATAGAAAACACAGTGATTTAATTACAGCCATGCCTCAAGCTTACCACCAAGTACCCTGGATAGAAGTAGAAGCCAAACACAAAGAAAAAGCGATCGCCCATTTGCGGGATTGGTGGTTAATGCAGAATAATTAACGTTATATTAACTTTACTTAATTAGTTGATCAATAATAAATTGAGAAATGGCGATCGCGATTGATTTTGGTACTAGCAACACAGTTATTACTCGCTGGAATCCCGTTACCCAGCAACCGGAAACTTTGACTTTACCGGGTTTATCCCTGCAACAAAGTCTTAATCCCCCACTGATTCCCAGTTTAGTATATGTAGAAGCAGCGAGTGAAAGTAAAGTTTTAGTTGGACAGCAAGTGCGCGATCGCGGTTTGGATCTCAAAGATGATAACCGATTTTTCCGTAGTTTTAAACGCGGTATTGGCGCAGATATTCAGGGTTTTTTACCAGAACTAGATGGAGAAATCGTCACCTTTGAAAAAATAGGTAAATGGTTTTTAACCAGGGTAATCGAAGAATTAACACTAATAGAAGGTGGTTTAGATTCTTTGGTTTTAACAGTACCTGTAGACAGTTTTGAAGCTTATCGTCACTGGTTAGGCAAAGTTTTTCAAGCACTTCCAGTAGAACAAGTTAGGATGTTAGATGAACCTACTGCCGCAGCTTTAGGTTATGGTTTAACAGCACAAGAAAATTTGTTAGTAATTGATTTTGGTGGTGGAACATTAGATTTATCTTTGGTACGTTTAGATCAACAGGCACAAACTAATACTAAACCAGTAGGATTTTTATTAAAGTGGGGTAATAAATCTTTAGCGGAAGATTCCAAACAAAAGGTAAAAACAGCCCGTGTATTAGCAAAAGCGGGGCAAAATTTAGGTGGTACAGATATTGATAATTGGATAGTTGATTATTTTGTCAAAACTAAAGGGTTGCCAGTTAATTCTATAATTACTCGGTTAGCAGAACGGGTAAAAATTCAATTATCTACCCAAAATAAAGCCAGTGAAGTTTATTTTAATGATGAAACTTTTGAAAGTTATGAATTGGATCTTGACCGTCAAACTTTAGAGAATATTCTCAAAGATCATGGATTTTTTGATAAGTTACATGATACCATGATGACCTTGTTACAACAAGCCCGTCGTCAAGGTATAGAACTAGATGATATTAATGCAGTTTTGTTAGTGGGTGGAACTGTACAATTACCAGTAGTAAATACATGGGTACAGCAATATTTTGAACCAGAAAAAATCCGTTATCAAAAACCTTTTGAAGCGATCGCTCAAGGTGCATTACAAATTACCCAAGGTTTAGAAATCAAGGACTTTTTGTATCATAGCTATGGAGTGCGGTACTGGGATAGACGCAACCAACGTCACAGTTGGCAACCAATAATTAAAGCCGGACAAGCTTATCCCATGAGTCAACCAGTAGAATTAGTTTTAGGTGCTTCTAGGGAAAATCAGCCGAGTATTGAGTTAATTTTAGGAGAATTAGGAGCAGAAACCGGAGGTACAGAAGTTTATTTTGATGGCGATCGCTTAGTAACTCGCAAACTTGAGTCTGTGACAACTACAGTTAAACCGCTGAATGATACAGAAGAAGCCAGAAAAATTGCTAAACTTACACCCCCTGGTTTTCCGGGGAGCGATCGCATTAAAGTCATGTTTCAAGTTGATGAACAACGATTTTTAAGAATTACCGTTGAGGATTTATTAACAAATAATACCCTGGTAGAAAATCAACTTGTGGCACAATTGAGTTAAGGAAGCAGGAGTCGTAGGGGCGAAGCATTCGGGCGACCAATTATCAATTTTATGAAAAGGCTATTTTCCCAATGCTTCGCCCTTACAGGAGTCAGGAAGAACGGATTTTATTTTCCCTGTTCCCTATTTTTTCAAGCCTTGCTACTGACAATTACCTGTAAACTACCACCAGCATATAAAATTGGTTTACCAACATCAAAACCAGATTCTCTTAATAAACCAGGTAAATCAGTTTTTAATAACTGCCAAGCTGTTTCCGTTTCAAACAACCAAAAAAACACTGATAAACCAGGCCAAAATATAGGATTTGTGGGAGGATGAAAATCTACTAAAGTAAAAATTCCCCCTGGTTTTAATACTCTATAAACCTCTTGGATGATTTTTCTTAATTGTTCAGGTTGCATTTCATGTAAAGCGGCGCTAGTATGCACCACATCAAACTCATGATCTGTAAAAGGCATATTTTCCGCATAAGCTTCTACATAAGTAGCATTCGGCACATTCTTTTTTGCCCGTTGTAAAGATAAAGGCGAAGCATCCAATCCTGTAACATTTTGTGATAATTTCACCAAAAAAGCCGTAGTTTGACCACTACCACAGCATAAATCTAGAATTTTAGTATCTGAGTTGAGGTTTAAACCTTGTAAAGCGAGTTGACGAAAACGCCCTTCACCGCCCACACTCAGGGCTGCTAACCGGGATATGGCATCATATAACCATTGATAGCGGTAACTCAAGTCTCGAAAAATTGTTGCCATTGCATATTTCCTTAACGTTAAGCTTTATATTGAATAAAGATATATTGTTAACATTAGTAAAAAAATTGTAAAGATTGGGGGAAAGTAACTGCTATGGGTCGTGTAGGCGTATTATTACTCAATCTAGGTGGACCTGATAAATTAGAAGATGTGGGTCCATTCTTATATAACCTGTTTTCAGATCCCGAAATTATTCGCCTACCATTTCGATGGATGCAAAAACCATTAGCTTGGTTTATTGCCACACGGCGAGAAAAAACATCACAAGAGAATTATAAGCAAATTGGTGGGGGTTCACCATTGCGAAGCATCACAGAAGAACAGGGGGAAGCGTTAAAAACCCAATTGGATGCTATGGGTAAAGAAGCAAATATCTATGTGGGAATGCGTTATTGGCATCCCTACACAGAAGAAGCGATCGCCCAACTGGCACAGGATAACATTGACAAGTTGGTAATTTTGCCACTTTATCCCCAATTTTCTATTAGTACCAGTGGTTCTAGTTTCCGGTTGTTAGAAAAACTTTGGCAAGAAAACCCAAAACTTCAACCTTTGGAATACACTGTGATTGCTTCCTGGTACAAACAACCAGGTTACTTGCAAGCAATGGCGGAACTGATCATTGAGCAACTAAATCAATTTCCCAACCCGGATCAGGCACACATCTTTTTTAGCGCCCACGGTGTACCAAAAAGCTATGTTGTAGAAGCAGGCGATCCTTATCAGCAGGAAATTGAGGAATGTACTCAATTAATTATGCAAACTCTTAATCGCCCCAACGCCCACACCTTAGCTTATCAAAGTCGTGTCGGTCCGGTGGAATGGCTACAACCTTATACTGAGGATGCCTTAAAAGAACTGGGTGAAAAAGGCGTTAAAGATTTGGTAGTAGTACCCATTAGTTTTGTTTCTGAACACATCGAAACTTTGCAAGAAATTGATATTGAATATCGGGAAATAGCCGAAGAAGCAGGAATTGAAAACTTCCGACGTGCTGCTGCTCCCAACACTCATCCAGTATTTATTCAAGCACTGGCAGATTTGGTAATTGAGTCTTTGGAAAAACCGGATCTCAAACTTTCCCAAGTTACCCAGATGAAAAAAAAGGTGAAAATGTATCCTCAAGAACGTTGGGAATGGGGAATGACAACTAGCGCCGAAGTCTGGAATGGTAGAATTGCCATGCTTGGTTTCATTGCCTTGATCATCGAAATTATCACCGGTCGAGGCTTACTCCATGCTATAGGGCTTTTACAGTAGGTGACAGGAGGCAGGAGGCAGGAGAATTTTAGATTTTAGATTTTAGATTTTAGATTGGATTCATGAAATACAATCCAAAATCCAAAATCCAAAATCCAAAATTGTATACCCAGTCACCAGTCACCAGTCCCTATTCCCTATTCTTACGATTTTCCCAATACCAGTGATACCACTGTGCAGCACTACGAACTGCAAACCAGAGCAGAATTAAAGCTATTAATCCTCCTTGTTGGGTGCTATATACAAAGTTGTAATCTATAGTTCAGATGTTTGGGTAGATATATAGGAATTTAAATTGAAAATTTTTGCACATCAATTAGCAGATTCTTCACTAAATCAGTAATTTTATGGATTCAAGTTATCTTAATATACAAGTATCATGCAAGTAGGATTTGCTGAAAAAGTCTTTTCGTGAGGGTTAGGAGTTCAGGAGTCAATCGATTTTGGATTGACGATTTTTCCGTTATGAAGGATCAGAACCTGTACCAAATTGTCAAAAATACAGGAGTCAGAAGCAATTAAGATGTGAAAAGTTCATATTTCCACAGGTAGATCCGGGAACAGTTTCTCACTTCTAGTTTTGACTCCTGATTCCTGAATTTTAAATTCCCAGTCTTTGATAAACTTGATCTAAATGTCTCAGATGGTTTTGTGGATCAAAACAAGCATCTATTTCTGCTGCTGACAAGTTTGCAGTTACACGGGGGTCTTTACTAATCAAATTACGGAAATTACCTTCTGGTTTATTCCAAGCAGTATGGGCATTTTGCTGAACTATGCTATAAGCTTCTTCCCGGCTAAGTCCTTTATCTACTAAGGTTAAGAGAACCTTTTGACTAAAGACGACTCCACCATAGCAGTTAAGGTTGCGTTCCATGTTCTGGGGATATACCAGCAAATTTGTCACCAAGTCGGTGATCTCATGGAGCATAAAGTGTGTTAAAATGCAAGCATCTGGTAAAATTACCCGTTCGACGGAACTGTGAGAAATATCTCGTTCATGCCATAAAGCTACGTCTTCTAAAGCTGCTCCTGCATGACTTCTTACCAGTCGCGCCATTCCTGTCAGTCTTTCTGAGCGGATGGGGTTGCGTTTGTGAGGCATGGCACTAGAGCCTTTTTGACCTTTGGAGAAGTATTCTTCAACTTCTAAAACGTCGGTTTTTTGCAAGTTGCGAATTTCTACGGCAAAGCGTTCTATAGATGCCGCCAGTAAAGCTAATTGTTGCACAAAGTCGGCATGAAGATCACGGGAAATAACTTGAGTGGAAGCGGTATCGGGTTTAAGTCCGAGTTTTTGACAAGCGATCGCTTCTACACGGGGTTCAATATTTGCATAAGTTCCCACCGCCCCGGATATTTTACCAACAGCGACATTTTTTTTCAGGACTTGCAAACGTTCTTGATGTCGCAATACTTCCGCTAACCAACCAGCTAATTTAAAACCAAATGTGATAGGTTCAGCGTGGATACCATGCGATCGCCCAATCATCACAGTATAACGGTGTTCTCTGGCCTTGTTGCGAATTGCCCCAATTAAATCTTCTAATCGTTGTAACAAGATATCCAAACTAGCAACTAATTGTAGTGCTAATGCCGTATCCAGTACATCGGAACTGGTTAAACCCAGGTGAATATAACGTCCAGCATCACCAACATATTCATTGACATTTGTCAAGAAAGCAATCATATCATGGCGAACTTCCGCCTCAATTTCTAACACCCGCTTGGGGTCAAAATTCGCCTTGGCTTTAATTTCTGCTACTGCTTCTTTAGGAATATAACCTAGTTCTGCCTGAGCTTCACAAACAGCAATTTCTACCTGTAGCCAGGTTTGTAACTTATAGTTTTCATTCCACAGATTGCCCATTTCGGGCAAAGTATAACGCTCAATCACATTCGGGCATATAATACAACTGTCATATTTTACAAGGGAATTGGTGATTGGTGATTGGTGATTGGTGATTGGTGATTGGGGACTGGTGACTGGGGACTGGGGACTGGGGACTGGTGACTGGGGAAAAATATTTCCCTTCTGCCTTCTGCCTTCTGCCTCCTGCCTCCTGCCTCCTGCCTCTTCAGCAAACCTTTGTTAAGCAATAGTAAAATTACGTAAGTATGCGTTCAATTTGATTTAAAATTCAGTAAAACAACGATAGCTTATTTAGTACGGACTGAGGAAAATAATTAAAGATTTAAAGAAATTATACTAACCCCATTGTGCAGAACAAGGGATTACTACAAAGGAATTGATATGGCAAAAAGTGAAACCTCTATCCAACCTGATGGTATGGAGTTATTACACTTATACCACCAAAATCCTTCGATTCAACTGCGTAACCGACTGGTAGAGATACATAAGGGTTTGGTGCGGAAGATGGCTTATAAGTTTACCCATCAATGCCATGAACCTTATGAAGACTTAGAACAAATTGGTTATTTGGGGTTGATCCGGGCTATTGAGCGTTTCGATCCCTCTCAAGGATATGCTTTCAGTTCCTTTGCTGTACCTTATATTCGCGGCGAAATATTGCATTTTTTACGCGATCGCTCGACTTTAGTTAAAATACCCCGCCGTTGGCAAGAACTTTACAATCAGGGGCAACTTCTTTGTAAAGAATTAACATTATCTTTGGGTCGTCCTGTCAAAGATACGGAAATTGCTGAAAAACTGCATATTTCTGTACAAGAATGGCAAGAATGTAAGTTAGCAAATCAAAACCGGATGCCTTTAAGTTTAGATGCTACCCCAACTAACAGCGTAGATTATCAAATGACCTTGGGTGATATACTTCCTTGTCCCCATACTACGATGCTTCAGCAACAAGAGGAAGAAAGACTACAGCTACAAGGGGCGATGAGGATGTTAGATGATAAACCCCGGATGGCTGTAGAGTTGGTATTAGTTAAGGAACTAACTCGCAAGGATGCAGGTAAAAAAATTGGTGCTAGTCCGATGACTGTTACTCGCTATCTGCATAAAGGTATTCAACAATTAATTTGCTATTTGCAACCGCAAGGTGAGACAGATGTAATGAGTGCTTAGTTTTGGTAACTGGTGACTAGGGACTAGGGACTGGGGACTGGTGACTGGGAAATAAATTTTATTTTTTCCAATCACCTATTACCTAGATTTTATATCGGCGATCGCTATCAGGCAATCATTCAAAGGAAGTAGAGAAATAAATTTACTATAATTCAAGATGATTAAAGATAATTCAATATTTCTCTACCCCTGGGTTTTTCTAATCTTCTGATCTTGGTAATTTAGAATTGACTAAATTGGTAAATTCTGCCAAAGAAGTAATCGTAATTGATGATACAAATAATTCTTCTAAAGCGGTTAGATCATCAATCTTCTGAATATTTTTGCTCAGTATTTCGGGAACATCACCAAACTTGACTTGTAGAAGTTTAATGATATCTTGTTGGCGAGTTCTTGCAATAAATAATTCTTCAGTAGGGGTTAAAAAAGGCATTTCTCTCTCCTTTTCATACTCGGTTATTTTGGTGAGCAATTTCTGTTGTAATTCCTTAGTTAATGACATCATTTTGTCAATAAATCTAAAGAGGTTTTCAATGTCATATCTGTTTAAACCTCGCTCATATAAACTTCTAATTAATATCCATTTCCACTGCTCCCTATCTGCGAGTTTGTTGGTAGTAGTTTTGGTTTTTAAATGTGCCATTACTAATATAGCAAATAGATTGCTGCTTTGCTCTAGTGCTTCCCATTTGTAATCTATGAGTTTGACTGTATCAAACTTACACACAACCTCACTCTTACCTAAACCATATTGATAACTATTAGGTCGCCATGTTTTGCTTTCATCTCCTAATATGGCTAAACTAACTACTGGTTTATGGTATAAATCAAAGGATCGGTAGTTATAGATATACATTCTTTGGGAAAATTCTTCATCGTATTGACTTTGTACTTCGATGTGAATTAATATCCAAATTTCTGTGTTATCTAGTAACCACACTTGATATAATTTATCAGC
>NZ_JACJPT010000090.1:0-20978 GCF_014696195.1 Sphaerospermopsis sp. FACHB-1094
AATTCCTGTAGGTGGCACATCAATAAAACTACCAACAATTGGATGGGTAAAAACTTATGAAGGATTACCTCATACCACCTGCAAAAGTATTACTATTTCTAGGACTGCTGATAGCTGGTACATAGCTTTTTCTTATGAACAAGAATGTCGACCAACTATTAAAAAACATGATGCTGTTGGTGTTGATTTGGGAGTAAAGGAACTAGCTATTCTTAGCACTGGTATTACTTTTGCTAATCCTAAACACTACAAACAGAACTTAGCTAAACTGCAAAGATTATCTAATATCTACTCTAAAAAGGCTTCATGTTCAAGCAATAAGCATAAAGCCAAAATTAAACTAGCTAGACATCATGCGAGAATAGCAAACCTGAGAAAAGATACTCTTCACAAAATCACTACTTACTTATGCAAAAACCACGCGAAGATAGTAGTAGAAGATTTGAATGTTTCAGGGATGTTATCAAACCATAAATTAGCCCAAGCAATAGCTGATTGTGGGTTTCATGAGTTTAAGCGTCAGCTAGAATATAAAGCTAAAAAGTTTGGTTGTGAAATTATAATTGCTGATAGATTTTATCCATCAAGTAAAACCTGTTCTCGATGTGGGCATAAAAAAGAAAATCTTTCTTTATCCGAAAGAATTTATTGCTGTGAGAACTGTGGTTTTGAGATAGATAGGGATCTAAACGCTGCAATTAATTTATCGCGTTTGGCTAAAGCGTGAAAGTCTACCGAGGGATAACTGCTCCCATGCTCCCGTTGAAGTAGAAAGTAAAGTCTAGTTTTGTCTAGGTTTTATATAGCAGAAAGTAATTCCCGGACAGTAATAGAGTCATCGACAATTAACACTGTCGGATCAATCTTCACCTCTGGAGCGTTACAGGAAGAGCCGTTCTTCGTTGCCAAGAGCCACCACCAATTTGTTTAGACATCTTACCTTGGAAGATGTCAATAATTTCTAAAACGTCGGCAATAGGCATAATGCGACCATCACCGAGAACTGTAGCACCAGCCACACCAATGGGTTTAGGTGCCGGTCCTTCAAATTGCTTAATGAAAATTTCCTGTTCACCCAACACTTGGTCAATCTGGATAGCGACCATTGTATTACCTGAGCGCAAAACAACCACAGAAATTGTGTCATCTTCTCGCGTGTTGCTATAGACGTTACCGCGAGCAATATGACGATTGAAAACCAAAATTTCCTGTAAAGTTCGGAAGGGTAGGACTGTTTCCCGCCACCAAATAAATGATTGTCCATCCGCATCTTTCTGAACATCTGTAACGGGTATATCTAATGTGTCTTCCACGCCATCCATTGGGAAAGCAATTCTTGACTTGTTGGAAATACAGCAGAGAGCTTTACAAATACTCAGGGTGAGTGGTAGGCGAATAGTAAAGGTAGTTCCTTTACCTAGTACCGAATCAGTGGTGACAGTACCACGAATTTCGTTAATATCAGTTTGAACTACGTTCATACCCACACCCCGACCTTTGATATCATCAACTTGATCGGCTGTGCTGAAATTGGGCAGAAACAAAAGTTCATAAGCTTCTTGGCGAGATATGGTTTTTGCTTCTTCTGGTGTAATCACACCTTTTTGCAGTGCCTTCTGTTTTACCTTTTCGTGATCAATACCGGCACCGTCATCACTGACAGCAATTACAGTTTGATTACCTTGGTGGAAAGCGCGGATCTTGATTGTTCCCACAGGTGATTTACCCGCAGCTGTGCGAACTTCTGGAGTTTCAATACCGTGAGAGATCGCATTATTGAGCATATGGGTGAGGGGATCTGTCAGATGATCCAAAATCATCTTGTCAACTAATGTATTTACCCCTTCTGTCATCAGTTCTACTTGTTTTCCATATTTGATGCCGTTATCCCGCACCTCTCGACGCAACCGATCAACAGATTGAGCAAAAGGCACCATTCGCGCTTTAGTTATTCCTTCTTGTAGTTGGCTGGTGACTTGGCGGAACTGTAGTGCTACTCGTTCAGTTTCTTCGGTAACAAAGTCAATGTCGCTGGCTGACTCCCGAACTCTCACAATGTATTCTATAGTTTCTTGAGCAAGTAGGTGAAATTCGGTAAACTCGTCCATTTCTTCGGAGGCAAAACCCCGATCATTGGAACTGTTGTAACCTTTTTCTCTGGCTCTGCGACTCTTCAATAGTGAAGCTTCCAAGAGCGATCGCTCGTATAATTCTTGCATTCTTGCGCCCACATCGGAAAGATGTTGAATTTGAATCAATAAGTTATCTAATGATTGTCGCAGACGCTCATGATCCTGTTCTAAGGTATTGCGATTAACCACCAACTCCCCAACTAAGTTGCTCATTTCATCCAGTTGCTTGACTGGAATTTTCATGCTTTCTTCTCGAACACGACGAGTAGCCTGACGTGGCACTTTGCTAGTATTTGAGTTTATCCCTCTTCCTGATGAGTTAATTGTTTGATCTGCTTCTTGAAGTAATTCCTCCAAATCTTTAAATTCATCTGGTATGTCTGAAGACACAGCTATATTTTTAGCTTTTGCAGCTACAGGTGAACTCGGTTTTGGTGGCGTTTGTGGTATCTCTGTTGCTGAAGCATTATCTGTACCCAGTAATGCTTCTAAAGCCGCAAAATCTGCGTCTGGAATGGAGTTTGGATTGGGTGTTTCTAATTCTTCTTCATCGAGTAATGCTTCTAACTCTGCAAATTCATCTACTGCATTTTCTGAAGTATTGAATACTTCTAATTCTGCCAGTTCATCTACTACATTTTCCGCAGTATTTGTGGTTGTGGTTTCTAACTTTAATAGTTGAGAATTTGCTGCTTCTAGTATTAGAGGTAGCCTTAGAGGCGTTTGAGCAAATAAATCTGTTGTAATTTCTTCTTGTTCTAATTCTTGTTCTAAAGCCAATTCTGGCAAATCAACATCTAAGGAAAGATCAATATCTATCCCCAGATTTTCACTTATATCCTGCTCTAATACCTCTGGCTGTTTTTCCTGACTAAGATTGCGATCATTGATCGCTGTCTTTGTGGTTTCCTGGTGATCTTCAATTGACTGAATTACTGTGATCTTCTCCCAGGAAAGTGATACATCCTCATTACTGTTGTCATCAAAACCAGCAAATATATCCAATTCCAAATCAGCATTTGTCTGAGCAGATGGAACGGTAAATTCCGCCATCAAATTCATTGCTGCTGGTTGTTGGGAGAAGCTATCAATTTCCGGAAATAACACCTGATTATTATCTGCTGTGGGAGAAGTGGAAGGAGAATTTGCTAAATCAGCAAATAAATCATCTCCACCAGATGTCAACCAGGAATCTCCTATCTCTTGTTGTTGGTTTTCAGTCAAATCAAAGTCTGCTAAATAAAAGTTGAGGTTAGATGACTGCTGACTATCAGCTACAGTTTCCCCAAAACCTGCAAATAAACTTTCTTCTAATTCCTTAGCCACATCCTGTTCTAATTCAGCAGCATTTAACTGTGCTGGTTCTGAATCCATTTCTGTCCAGAAGCTATTAAGATCATATTCAGGTGCAGCGGCAGAAATTTCTGCTTTTGTATTGAGATTTAAAGGCAATAAATCATCAATTTCTAAATCATTTGTTGTGGCTGTTGTATCTGTTTCAATTTCACCAAACAAATCTAAAGACAAACTTTCTGGTTGAGACGGTATGTGTTCTGATGTAGGTTCTTCAACAGTCAGTTCCTCTAGAAAATCAGTAGTTGTAGTTGTTAATAAGTCATCAAAACTGTTTTCTTCTACCGTAGATTCTGGTTGAGTTAATTCCTCTTGATCAAATGCTAATGGTGCATGATTTTCTGATTTCAAGATTACAGGAATATCACTATCTTCAACCTGAGTATCACCAGTTCTTAATTGATTGATGGTAGTGTCTGGTATTTGTTCTTGTTCCCATCTTTCAAAATCGGGAGACTCACCTTGAAATAAATCTTCTAGAGTATTGAACTCAGCAATGCCTACTTCTAGTCCATTTAAGTTAGTAACATCACCACTGAAGTTGAGTATTTCGTCATCGTTTTCAGTGAACAAGGAATTGAGACTAAAAGCATTTACATCTGTGTCATCCCTAGCGATTTCTGGCAAACTATCAAAGTCTTGAATGCTTGTATCTGCTGCTATGTCAAATTCTTCTATTGGTTCAACAATTGCGCTGCTATCCAGTACATTATCTGTATGTAATTCTTGTATTTCTAGTGTATCGTTAGCATCTGTGATTGGCTGTGGTTTTTCCTCTGCCCAATTTAGTTCTAACAACTCCAGTTCTGAAATTAGCTCCAGTGCTTCTAATTCTTGACCAATGGTTATTTCTGCTTCTTTACCGTGAATAACTAATTCTTGAGCTTGTTTGATTTCGGTAATAATAATTTTGGCTAAAGTGAGATAACTATTATCAGGATTGGCGATCGCATTATTGGCAGATTGACACAATTTAGACCAATTAGGCAAATTAAATTTTTCACCAAGTTTAAATAATTGCTGACAGCATGACTGTAAATTTTCCCTAGATGAAGGTGTGCTGCTTTGTTTAAAAAGTTGCAGCATTTCCCGCAGGGATTGTAGGACTTGACTTTGAAAATCTGACCAATTATTTTGGCTGACTACTGGCGGTTTTTGGGTACTTACTGGAGGTACAACTTCCTGTTTTGGTGGTGGTGTCGGTGCAGATACAGCAATGGGGGTGTTAATATTTCCTGATTGTAAAAGTTTTTCTAGATGCTGATTTAGTTCTGCAAACAGCGGTTCAGTTTCGGACATCAAAGTATTTGCAGTTTCCTCTGACAGACCAAAGGGACTACCCAAATTATCCAACAAAGCTTTTAAAGTATCAGAGACACTCAGAAACAAAGACTCTAGTTTTTGGTCAACCTCAACTCGTTGCTCTTTAAGAACTTTAAAACTATCTTCCAGCCTGTGAGACGTATGCTGAATACTGGTCAATCCCAGCATAGCTGCCCCGCCTTTAATGGAGTGAGCAGCGCGGAAGACTTCGTTGATCATTTCTGGGTCATTAAGGGTTTCTTGTAGGTTCAGTAACCCCTGTTCAATGGTGTTCAGGTGGTCTCTGGCTTCTTCGATGAAGTAACCCAATATCCGTTGTTGTTGTTCCAGCTGCATAAACAAGGATGAAGAATAAAGGATGAACGATTAATGAGAAGAATTCAGGAGTCAGGAGTCGTAGGGGCGAAGTAGGAGCGAAGTAGGGGCGAAGCATTCGGAAAATAACCTGTGATAAAAATTAATAATTGTTCGCCCGAATGCTTCGCCCTTACAGGAAAATAACCTTTTCATCAAATTGATAATTGTTCGCCCGAATGCTTCGCCCTTACAGGAAAATAACCTGTGATAAAAATTAATAATTGTTCGCCCGAATGCTGATGCTTCCAGCACGCTTCGCGAACACCCTTACAGGAGTCAGGAGTCAGGAGTATTATCTTGCTCAGGAATTAACAGATTAGAGATTTTAGAAAACATATCAATTAGGATGTTCAAAGTCTTATTTATTCTGTATTTTGTATTCTGAATCCTGACCATTAATGCAGGAATAAGGCTGAATGTTGAATTTAGGATTTGGGATCTTGGATGAAAAAATCTCAAATCCAAAATTAAACACTCCCTTTACCTAGATTCAATAGTTTCCACTCGGAAGCTTTCCACAGAAGCGATCAAGTCGCGGGATACTCCCACCAAGTGTTGTAATGCTCCTGAAACTCGTTGTGCTTCTTGGGACGTTTCCTGGGCTGTGAGTTCCACTGATTGCATCACCTGAGCCACAGCCAGAGAAGTTTCCGTCTGTTCTACGGTATCAGCGGTAATTGAGCGCACCAGACTGTCGATATGACCAGCTACTTCGATAATGTCTTCTACCGATCGCTTGGCTTCTTCTGCCAGTTTTGTCCCTTGAATTACCTGTTGTGTACCTTCTTCCATCGCTGTCATTACAGAGCCTGTATCGCTCTGGATTTGCATGACGATTTGTTCAATTTCTTTCAAAGACTTGGCAGATTTGTCTGCTAACTGCCGCACTTCATCGGCAACAATTGCAAACCCCCGTCCGGCTTCTCCGGCTCTGGCAGCCTCAATACTGGCGTTAAGTGCTAATAGGTTAGTGCGAGAAGCAATCTGGGAAACCAAAGCAACGATAGAGTTAATTTCTTGCGAAGATTCCGCCAACCGTTTCACTTTTCGCGTAGTTTCTGCCACTGTTTCCCGAATTTCCAAAATCCCCGCTACGGTATTTTCTACCGCCTCTCCCCCCTTCACTGCGATCACGCTGGCATCACGGGCTACAACTTCTGCTTCTTTGGCGGCATCTGCTACCCGTTTAATTGATTCGGTCATGACCTGTACGGAATTAAGGGTGACAGCCAACTCTTCTGCTTGCCGCAAAGCATACCCTGATAAAGCTCTAGCAAAGGTTTCTGAGTTGGTTGAGCCTTTGGTTACTTCCCTCGCTGCCATTTTTACCTGTTTAACAATATCCCGCAGGTTTTGAATTGTCAGGTTAAAGGCATCAGCTACTGCTCCCAAGACATCGGCTGTCACCTCGGCTTGAACTGTCAAATCTCCTCTTGCTGCCCCTTCCACATCATCTAAGAGACGAATCACTTGGCGTTGCAAGTTTTCTTTGGCTTCTTCCTGTTCCACCGCTTTCCGTTGGGCTTCATTAGTGGTCATGAAAATTACCCGTGCCATATCATTAAAGCTGGTAGCTAGATACCCTAGTTCATCTTCTGAGTAGACGGTAGCCTGAGCATTGAGATTCCCTTCTCGCACAGCATCAAACTGAGCTTGCAAATCTTTGGTTGTGCGGCGAATTTGTTTGAGTGTCAGATTTCCCATGAAACCAGCTGTCATCCCACCTGCCAGTCCTGCGGCTAAAGCCATTGCCCAGCCTGTATTTCGCACTGACTCCCGTTGGTCTGGTGGAGAAAATGTGGTAGCTCCAAAACTGACCAAAGCTGCTACTACTGCGGATGTCAAACCCACTGTACTAGCGATATACCATTGCTTTTTATCTAAAGAGGCATTTTCAAAAAATCCGAATAGACCCTGTTCAACACTGACATTGGGTTCTAGTTTAGAAACTTCTGGTTGGGTAAAGACAGGAACTGCTTCTTGCGCTCCTGTAATTGTGAATAGTTCTTCATTTCTGTCAATATCGTCATCATCAACTGAATTCATGGAGAAATCTTGAGAAAAACTACTGTTAGCAGTATTCGACCTTTCTCTTGTTGGTGATGACACACTCATTTCTCGATACTCAGATTCTCCTGTGAGGTTAAAACTGGGAATACTGCCTAAATCATCAAATTCGTCAAAATCGCCCAGAAATTCCATATTGTTTGGGGAATTTTCTCCCTGCACATTTGGATTCTCTTCTTCATCAGTGGTAAAGCTTTCTGAACCAAAGGCAGACTCAAATGCCTCTAAATCGAAATGATCATCATCAAATTCATCTGCATGATATTTTGTATCCAAATTTATACCTTGCTCATCATCGGCAAAATTGTTGTTCACAGATGATGAAATTTGGGTACTTGTGTCAAGTTCAGGTTCAAATTCTTCTGATTTTTTTTCTCTCAAATGATTTGGTCGGTTCCAAAATGTATTTGCACTACTGTCTGGCAAATCATGTCTATTTAAATCATTATTGATTTCATGTTCTTCAATGACTACATTAATATTTTCCTGACTATTGTTGGCAACTTTCAAATTCTCCAGTTTCATATCTTCAAAGTCTGGTGAATCTTGTTCCAGCATTAATTCAGGCGCACTTGCCCAATTATTTTCACCTGATAAATTAATTTTTCCCAAAAATGGTGAGTTAGTCTCCGCTTCACTGGTTAGTGAAATTTCCTGTTCTGAATTTGCATCCAGATCCGTTAAATAACTATTTTCTACTGATGTTCCAATATTCTCTTCAGATGAAATACCTTCTTGCCAAAAAGGAGGTAACTCTAAATCTTTTGATGCTTCAGCATCATTGCTGGTTGCTCCTAACTCTGAAAATGGTTGATCTAAAGTTAGTGGCAACTCGGAATTTTCTAGTACTTCAGCATCATTGCTGGTTGCTCCTAACTCTGAAAATGGTTGATCCAATGCAAAAGGATCATGACCGAAATCTATTGAGTTATCTGGTAGCTTGTCAAGATTAATACTATCTAAATCACTTATAAAAGGATTACTCAAAGACATATCTTCAAGCGAGTCTTGAGATGCTTCATAGTCACCAAACGATTTCAAATCAAAGTTGGCGTTATCCAAGTCTCTCATAACTCCTAAATCTAGTAAATCTGCTTCATCCATTACCAGACCATTAGACTCCAGATGATTTCTCTGTTGATTAGTCTCAACGGTGGATTCATCTTCACCAAAGGCTTCAAAGTATTGTTTAATACTTTCTAGGTAGTTAGTTGCAGAACCTAAAATTTCTTGATCATCTGTCAAATGGAACACCTGCTCATATTCTGCTTGGGCAATGTCGAACTGCTGCAAAACATAGTAAATGTGACCCCGCAACAGATGAGAATTGGGTTCATCTGGTAAACTATGCACCGCTTGGTCTATTAAAGTAGCGGCTAATTTATAATTTCCTTCTGTATAGGCTGTTAGTGCCTGCTGATATTTTGAATTACGATCATCTATATTTGCTGCCATATCCTCCCTCCCGACTTCAACCTGCCCACCTAGCACTCCGCAAAATTGCTGTTTGATCAATCAATCTTAGATACTTATTATTTTCAGTATCTATCCATTCTCCCCTGAGAAAAGGAGCCATCGTATCTGGTACATTATTGGCTGGCATTAGATACTGTACATCAAGCCAACCCATACCACATATTTGTTCTACTCCTAAGCCTACTATTGTGTCTTGATCTTCAATAGCAATTACTGGTATCTCCGACCTATCCGTGTTTAATGGAGTGGCATCTCCCAGAAATTGACCTAAATCTGCTACCCAAATTAATCGACCTCGTAAATTTAGAGTACCCAAAAGCAGTGGAGAAGTATTAGGAATCGGGGTGATCCGATCAGGACTGAGTTCGATGACTTCCCTGATCCCAGTTGCCGGTAATGCAAACTCCTGTTGTGAAGGAATATAAAATCTTAAATGTAACTCGCCTTTTGGGTCTATGGCTTGTGCCACGTTAACGCTATCAGGACTTTCTAGTTGTAATTCTGGGCTAAATTGGTCTGGACTGCTGCCACTTAAAAAGTCTGGTTTGCTGACCATTTTGTTATCATCCTTATCCTCGCAGTAATTGTTTGACTGTTCCTACCAACTCAGTTGGTTGAAACGGTTTGGCTATATAAGCGTCTGCTCCTTGTCTCATTCCCCAGTAGCGATCAAATTCTTCTCCTTTGGAAGAACAGATGACTACGGGGACATTTTGGGTTTTGGGATCGGATTTTAACCGCCGACAAAGTTCGTACTTTGCCATTTTTGTGACCAAAGGCGTAATTTCTAAACTGGTGAGTTGGGGAACAAGTGCTGTCCCTAAATCGAAAATGAAACTGCCTTGGTGTAAGCTCAACAGATCAAACAGTGTCTCATTCATGTACCAAGCCATAAATAATATTCCTATCTTGCCCAAATTGACACCCAACGACAACAACAATCCCAAGCACTGCAAAAGCTAGAAAGTGAGCAAGTCCTAAGTTGACAATTTCATAGACAAAACTATACTTATATTGACAAAAATCAATATATTTTTAGGAAAAAATCAACTGTTCAAGAAAGTGGTGATTCTCAACTTCAGACTATTACCCAGATGCGTCAGACTATTAAAAGTTTGATTCCTCAATTGGATTTGTTAGCTTCTTAGAAAGGATGAGGATGAAAATCTCACTCATCCTTGCTTCTTGATTATACATATCCACTCACCTTGTACTTGAGCGATCGCTCCACCGGGAAAAGGATCAGTTTGAGAACGGTTGGGTGCTGTAATTAAAGCTGTGATTTTTTCAATGTGTTCAAAGTTGGGAGCATCAGGTAATATTTCCTGTAATACCTGACGCATCACCCGACGTTGCAAAGCTAGGGGTTGTTTTTTTAAAAGATGACGATTAAGTTGTAAATCTTCTTTCTCACCCTTTACTGAGGCTTCTAACCGCAATTGACGGGCTGTTTGTTCTAGATATTCTACCTCTGCTTGCAGTAGTTCTGCTGTTTGTGCTAGGTGAGATTCTACTTGGGGGTTGAAATTTTGCTTGAGATATGGTAAAAGTTCGTTACGTATGCGATTACGAGCATATTGTAAATTTTGATTTGTGGAATCTTCCCAAATTGGTAAATTAAAATCCTGACAAAATTGCTCAGTTTGGGTGCGAGTAACTTCTAAAAGTGGACGTACTAGGGTAATATTGTCAGTCATTGGACGTTGCCAAGTTAAAGCTTGTAAACCGTCAGCACCAGTACCGCGCATAAGGTTGTAGAGTAAAGTTTCCGCGCGATCGCTGGCTGTATGTCCAGTAATGATATATTGATAATTATATGTTTGGGCAATATTCGTTAAAACCTGATAACGCCAATTTCTAGCTGTAGCTTCACTATTAACAGGATTTATAGCTGTTTCTAAATAAAAAGGTATATTCCAAGTTTGTGCTAAATTTTGGACATGATCCGCATTAGCTGGAGAGTCAGAACGCCAACGATGATCACAATGGGCTATAGCTAGATTCCATCCCCATTTAGGTTGTAAATCTAATAATAATTTAATTAAGCACAAAGAATCTTGACCACCGGAAACTGCGACTAATAGATTTTGGTGACGCTCAAATAAATGACGAGCGCGGATAGTACGATGTATTTGGGCGTGGAGAGGAGTCCATAAGCTCATTTTTCTGTTGCTGCTAGTGCATGATTTTAGTTGACAAGGATAGATTGAAATTCATAAGTTTAATGATCACAAATTATAATAAATATTTAATCAAAGGTAAAAAGAGAAACCCACCAATTACACAGACGACAACTAAGAAAAACACTTTCCAGCCTAGCGTTAATATATTTACCATAGCTAGTAAAGTCAAGAAAACTAGATTGAGAGCAAAACTTAAAAAAACAATTGGTACAGGAAATAAAGTTGGCTTATTATCTGCTGCAATTTCTTTGATTTCCTGTAAAATTTCCTGAGTATTTCTTGGTCTGTCTCGTGGTTGATGCTCTATTAAATCATCAATTAAATCTTTAAATTCTTCAGAAATTTCTGGAGCTTCATCTCGCCATAATAACTTTGAAGTTCTTGGTTCTAGTTGCAAGTTTCCATTTCCAGGATAAATTCCAGTTAGTAAATGAACAAAAGTACGACCCAAAGAAAAAAAATCAGATTGATAAGTTACCCCTATGCCATTTTCTTGTTCTGGTGAACAATAACCAGGTGTGCCAATTTGTGTACCAGGAATAGTTTGCTTTTGAGTTTTTTGAGTAGCTTCTTTAACAATCCCAAAATCAATTAATACTAATTGACCATCAGGTTTTAACATAATGTTATCTGGCTTAATATCCCGATGTAAATAGTTTTGACTATGAACATGATCTAAAATATCAATTAGTTGTTTTAGCCATTCAATAGCTAGTTTGGTGTTAGGAATTTTTTGATTTTGTTTTAGCCATTCACCTAAATCCTGTCCAGCGATTTTCTCCATTACTAACCCATGTAAAATTTCCTGGGTGTGAATACAACGAAATTTGAGATAACCATCCACTTTCACCTTGGGAATTCCTGGATGATTTAATTTTTTCAATACATCATATTCTTGTTCAAAAAGTTCCACCACTTTCGGATTGCTAGAATTTCCGAACCTTAAAACCTTAATGACTTTATGATCACCCATTAAGCTATCTTCTACCTCAAAGGTCTTACCAAAATTCCCATCTCCTAATTCTTGAAGTACATGATAACGATTGCTAATAATATCTCCTGGTTCGATCATAATTATCTCTCCTTTCGGTTAATAAAATATGGGTTGATTTTAAGATTTTAGCATTATATATGGGAGCATCCCAAATGTGTAAATTTGTGTAAATTTATTTTGATCTAACGAACTTAAATGTTCCAAGGGACTGATATGATTGAACCGCAAAGGGCGCAAAGGACACAAAGGTAAGAGAGTTTAAGAGATTTTTTAGTGTTGCTGCTGTCATTTTTTCAAAATTGGGATGCTTCCTGATCTAGACACTTTAAATCTGATACATTATAGTTAATCGGTACAAACATAGCCCCATAGGTAGAACATTGAGTAGGTACAACACGGACTATTTGAGAAATATTTTCTTTCCTATCTCCATCCTGATCAAAAGAAATAGTACCCGAAGCACCTCCTATAACCTGTAGACTTCTTAAATGCTGCTGTATATCTAATCTTTGTTTTTGCAAAGAATCGTTGATATTTAGTTTTTCCAGAGCTTTTGTCAACACCAAAGTAGCATCATGAGACATGGCAGTTTGAGCATCTATCTTACCTGTTCCCCAAAGGTTTTGGGCTTTGGTAATAACCTCCTGATTAGGAGCAGTTAAAGGATGCCAAGGAATGAATATTAAAAGATTTTTGACAAGATTTCTGCGATTGAGTATTTGAGGATCATATAAAACCCACAGTCCTCCCATCGGTAATTGATTTTCATTAACATCAATGATACTTAAAGTATTTTTGAAAGAGAGAGAATTAACATGACCATCGGGAATAAGAATAAGTGCTTTAGCTCGTTGTTTTTTAACTTCATTTAATATCTTATTAGGAATAAAGTTAGGTTGAGATATATCTATTGCAATTATCTTATTTGCATCCAATTGCTTCCGAAATTCTTCCAAAGCAGATTTGCTATAAGTGCTACTTGGTGTGTAGAAAATAGCTACTTTTTCTTCCTTAGCTAATTTAGCTAATTGCCATTTTTCAATCAGTAGAGTAGTCTGAACTTTAACGCTATTAACAGTGCGAAAGAAAAAATTATCTGGATATGTATTACCAGCTAAAATATCTGATCGCAGAGCAGTAGAAGCAGGAGAGATAAAAACTATTTGATGCTTGTGATAAACTGGTAAAGCGGCTTTAGTGAGTTCAGAGGCATAATGTCCAATAACTGCAACTATGTCTTTTTTAGAGAGTATATCTTCAGCTAATTTATTCACAGTGTTTGGGTTATTTTTATCATTAACAATGATAATTTTTAGACCTGGATATTTAGGATTTTTGTTAAATTCTTCCTGAACTTGTGCAGCACCTCTTAACAGAGCTTTTGCTATACCTTCAGAGTTTCCATTAATAGGAACTGCCACAGCAATAGTGTAACTTTTTTCACTAGTGATTTTTTCCTGTTGCATCAATTTGGCATTATTAAGGTAGATCAAAATTTCCGGGTTATTTGGATCTGTATTTCTCTTTTGAGTAAAATAATTAACAGCTTTTTGCCAGTTACCTGCATGAAAATATGAAAATTTCTCTTGTGTAAATAAACTTTCCTCACCACAAGATAAATTGTCAGATAATTTAAAGTTGTTACACCAAGTATTATAAAAATAATAATTATATAACCCAATAAATAAATTATCTTGAGGATGAATAATCCAATATCCCCAAACAGTAAAACTTAATATCAAGATTAAAAATGTTATTTTAGCCCTGATGGTGTATTGACGGAAGTTTTTGCGGATTTTTTTCATGTAATCAACCTTTACAATCAGTTATAACGTCTTTTAATATATTTTTTAATTAAAGGATTCAGAACCCAAAGAATTTTACCTCCTGCTAATATATCAGCCTTTTCAAGCAAACGCACTTGCCATAAATTATCTATCGCTTGACTAATTTCTCCTTTAAAGGGGAAAATTTGAGATATTTGAGCAATTAATAGTGGTTCTGTCGCTATCGCTAATTGTTGCATAATTTGAATTTCTAAGTTTGTTAAATTAAAAAAAAGTTTATCAAGTAATCCCATGATCACATCAGGTATATAAATTGTTCCTTCCAAAAATTCATAAATTTGTCCATCGTGAATATTTTTAATTGGTTCAGAAGCCAGAATTAAAGCTAATGGATGTCCTTTGTATGTGTCAATTAGTTGTTCTATTCCTGAATTGACAATTCCCAAATCTGTCAATAGGTTTTTAGCATCTTGAATTTGTAAACCGCATAATGAAAGTTCCTTAATTTGTTGTCTATTGACAAATAAATTCATTACTCTTGGTCTTTGTATACTGGTAAAAACCAAGCAGCTATTATGTGCTAAATCTCCAATTTTTCTTAGTAATAAATCATAATTTTCCGGTAATTCACTATTTCCCATCACTCCTTCCCATTGATCAAATATTAATAAACAATGATGCTGATTTAATAAATTAATCAGATTTGTAATTCTTCTATTTATATTTGCTTCTGGATTATTTGTTGCCAAATAGCACTCTATATCAGTTAAAATTTCTGCTAAGGAAGGGGAATATTCAAGACTCTTCCAAATCACATAATCAAAATCATTTTTAACCTTTTCAACTAACTCCCTCACTAGCGCAGATTTACCAATCCCATTTATCCCCAAAACACCTACCACACGACAGTTTTCGGTAACTATCCATTTTTGTAAATCAGACAGTTCTTGTTGTCGTCCATAAAAATCACTTACATCTGGTGCTTCCAGCAAATTTATATGTGAATTTATATGTGAATTTATCTGTGAATTTATCTGTGAATTTATCTGTGATATGTGCTTAGTGTTCTCTTCTGTGACAAGTTCTTTCTTTTTTTTTAAAAGTTCGTCTAGCACTAACCGACAATTTTTTTTATTTATATCTGTTCCTATGGTATCACCCAGTTTCTTGAATAATTGGGGACCTTTAATAATCATGATGGTACTGGGAGCATAATTGGGAATTTTCATCTTTTTGTATGGTTCACCGTGCAGAGAATATTCCAGAATTGCTTCTTCACAAGGATCTAAATCTAAATCTTGTTCTTTTTCCCGCTTTACCCAATCTTTAAATAGTTTGATTAACTCTTTCCCATCCATAGTCCAGTTTTCTTTCAAGCTCGTATTGTGGATTGTATCTTAATTTGCACTAACTTTATTAAATTTATTAACTTTATTAGTTTTATTAGTTTTATGAGCTTAAATACTGATAATTAGTTAGTGATGACAATTACATATAGTGATGAGATACTTTTTTGTGTAAGGACAAAAAAAGAGGTTGTTGTGGTTGCTCAATACTCATTCAGGAACTAAAGCTAGTTAGAACAAAGAGAAGTTTTACTGGTATCGTTGAAACTATAGTAGATCAGCAATATTGGGTAAATTTCTATACAATTCATTGCAAATTGATGACTCACAGATATTACCTTGAAATTCATCAAACCAAGTATATTCAAGAATATTATACGTTATAACTTCTCCTTAATTTTTCTTTGTATCTTTGCGCCTCTGCGCCTCTGCGTGAGATCAAAAAAGATTCCCCCTCTCAACAGAAAGGAGGAATTAATGATCAAAACCTCAAAAGCTGAAAGCTGACTGCTGACAGCTAAAACTAGAAAAACCAACCGTAGGAATGTAAACCTTTACCCAAAAGATTCACACCTAAATAACAAATCCAAACTACAACAAAACCACCAGCAGCTAAAATTGCCGGTTTTCTACCTTGCCAACCGCGAGTAATTCTCGCATGAAGATAAGCAGCAAAAACTAACCAAGTAATTAAAGCCCAAGTTTCCTTTGGGTCCCAACTCCAATAAGAACCCCAAGCTTCATTAGCCCAAACACCACCGGCTATAATACCAATTGTGAGTAGGGGAAAACCCAAACCAATAACGCGATAACTAATATTATCTAGGGTTTCTGCTAGGGTAAGACGTTGAGGAGAAAGAATTTCCGCAGTAGCAACAGAGGTAATTTTTACCGCATCTAAAACAGCAGTACCATTCCCATTGTTATTACTTTCCAACCGGGAAAAACCATTATTTTCCGATGTAGGAGTTAGGGTTTCTGTGACTAATTCTTCAGCCTTGATGAGTTTGTAACCATTGGTGCGATAACCACCATTACCAAAAGAACTTCCTTGTAATTGAATGTTTTGGCCGCGAGTGACAATTAAGAAAGCGATCGCCAACAAAGAACCCACCATCAAAGCCGAATAACTCAACATCATCACACTGACGTGCATCATCAACCAATTCGACTTTAAAGCCGGTACTAAAGGTTCAGAAACCTGCATTTCTGAAGGTAAGGTTAAAGTAGCAAAAGCTGTAATTCCCATCGCTACAGGAGCAGTTACAACCCCCACTAACTTGCTACGACTCGTATTTTCAGCAATGAGATGGACAGCAGTAATTCCCCAAGTGAGGAAAAATAGAGACTCATAAAGATTGCTGAGAGGGAAATAACCAGCTTCAATCCATCTTGCCCCTAAAAGAGTAGCAATACACAAATTAGCGATCGCCATTCCAGCCGTCCCCAAAGCCGCAGTCACCGATAAACTCGGAAAAGCCGCCCCCACCCAATACACCAGCATAGTGCAGAACAAAACAGCAAAGGAGGCATTATCTAGCCAGTTCTGGAGTACAACCAGATTCATAAACAATTCTCTCCAGTAAATCAGTGATCAGTTATCAGTTATCAGTTATTTAACCCAAGTTGCTAGTTAAGAATAGGAGTCGTAGGGGCGAAGCATTCGGCCGACCAATGATCGATCAATTTTTGTCACAGCCTATTTTCCTGTAAGGGCGAAGCATTCGTCCGACCAATGATCAATTTTATGAAAAGGCTATTTTCCGAATGCCTGTCTGCCGACAGGCAGGCTTCGCCCCTACTTCGCCCCTACTTCGCCCGTACAGGAGTCAGGATAAAGAATCAATTATGATGGTATTCCCTGGTTTTTTCCTGTATATTTCTCCTTTTCACTTCTATTTGAGAGCCTTTCTTGCATAACTAGCAACTTACGTTAGTTATCAGTTCCAGTTAGAGAATTAATTTAACTCAAACTCTGATACTTTGTACTGAAAGCATTCCAACTATCCTGATTTGATCCTATCTAGTTTTGGTGATAGTTGATAGTTGATAGTTGACAGTTGATAGTTGACAGTTCATTGGGAAACATAAAATTGATTACCCAGTCCCCAGTCCCCAGTCCCCAGTCCCCAGTCCCCAGTCCCCAGTCCCCAGTCACCTATCACCCTTTTTCAGTTCCAGAAAAATGTCATATTGTTGACTACGATTATCTTTGACAGCAGTTGTCACCCCAACAGTGTGTATTGCTGCTAGTAATGCTTGTTGACTGGGAGATGCAGTATTGAAAGTAAAACTTTTAACCGCCCGTTCCATATCTAAGAAAAATTGTCCTTTGGGTGGATTAAGTTCAGAGGGAACTGTTTGTTGAAAAGGGCGAGTGCTGGCTAGTGTGTTGTTGGGTTTAGGAACAATTGTATCACTGACAGGAGCGCCCAAAACGAAGAAAAGCACATCTTCATCTAACCAACCATGAGTAGCAGTTAAAGTCCCAAAAGGTGAAATCCAGTTCACAACAGGTTTACCCGCCACAGTACCAGGCTCGACTTTAAACTGATATTGATTTTTCACTACTTCATCGAGATTTTGTAAAGCAGTTTCCGCAGATTGGCGTAAATTTCCCTGAGCATCACTAGCCTTAATCATAAACACTAAACCAGCCCGAAAATTATCAGGTGCTGCATCTTTTGGCGTATTAGGAATTACAGCAACTGAAAATTCCCCTTTCATCCAACTGAGTAAATCTTTTTCTAAATCCAAATTTGTCAAAGATTTTACACTCTGTCGCAGTTTTTCCGGCTTGATAGGTGACAAAGGATTTCCTTTAGAAGTAGAAACATAGTCTGTCCACAAACGCTGTAAGTTACTGCCAGTCAACATCATTAAAGTTTCGCTGGGAAGGCGATTTTGCATACTGCCAGCTTTATTTTCTACTGCCAGCACGCGCTTACTATTGGGGTTTAACCAAGAAACCCCCTTTAACCTAATTCCTTGTGGTTCTAAGGTAATATTTCCCGCCACACCTTGGTTATTTTGAAGTTGCGTCAGTACCTGAGCGGGTAAACGTCGATTAGGAGCCGCTGCTGCTATTTTGGCAGCTATTGGTACATTGATATAAAATTGAGCAAAAGGTTTATAACTGCTTGTTTTTGAGAAGTTTGTGGCAAAGCCTTCTAATGTTGCCAAAGAAGCTTGATTTTTATAGGCATCAATTGTTCTTTCTGTGGTTTTAGCATTATCTGTAATCACGATAAAATGCTGATCTATTAATGCAGCCGAAAGCTTTTGTCCAGCTTGTTCTTGGGTTTGTTTAATCGTGATGCCTTGATAAGTGCGCTCAATCCATTTACCTTGTTTCAATGATTTAGGTTGTGCCAAAATACTTTTGGCAGTTTCGGGATTTTTGATTGGTAAAATCATCACCATTGACTGTTCATAAATCTCAGCATCAGTGGCTACTTGTTTAGATGTTTTATTCTCTAATGAAGGAGCTAAAACAGCGATCGTAACTTCATCCCCTACCCAGGGTTGAATATCTTTCTCGAAGTTATAACCATTGTTAGTTAACAAGCGTTGTTGCAACTTGATTAAATTTTTATCCAGTGCTTTTTGAGTTTCTGGTGTCCCAAACTCCCTTAACTTTTTCCATTGTTGAGTATCTGTTGTCAAGGAAACTGCAAACAAAGCATCTTGAGGAATAATATTTGCACCCACTGGCAAATTTCTAGATAATGGTTGTCCTTGGGTGAAAAACCAATATGCAGCACTTCCAGCACCAATCAATAACCCAGCAGTTGACAGGGTTACGATTAAAGATGGTTTCTTTTTTTTCTTGATCACACTAGACACAATAGGTAGTGCCATTACAAGTTATACCTATAAATAATTGCGAACAAATTACTGATTTGATGTTTTGAATCAAACCAAGCTCATTTAATCTCGCTCAGATTACCTAATTCTTTAAGAAGTGGGGAATCTTATTGTTAACGAGAAGAAAAACAGTAAGTTATTGTTGATAGATATTTTATTGAACTTGTTTTGTCAAATTCCCAATGGAATCTTGTTGAAATTAATTTGCATCTTGAGTGAGATGTCATTCCAATACGGTGGGATAGTTATATCCTGACTACAAATGATTGGTTCTCCGTTAGTTGTTTGATCCTAATTTAATCATTACTACTACTCAACTGTGTCTGACCTAAATATTTAGCTAAGTGGGGTGAAAAAACTTCATAAATTAGGGTGAGAGGCTGTCCATGATGCCAAAACAAATAATGGCGACCCCAAAATGGTCCAGCTTGCTCAAATCCTAACTCTAAGGCTTCTGAGTAACCACAATAAATTCCGCGAATATCTCTATACAATTCTGTACGGATACGGGCTAAACTTGCCCAAATTGGTAAAGACCGATTTTGCAAAAATTCATCTACATGACTCGCTTCCCACCAAGAAGTAGCATAACCCAATCTTTTACCGGAAGCAGTCCGCAGCCATACCTGTCGCCGCAGTCTTGGACCTGGTACGGCTTCAATTAAGCTAGGGGCGTTATCTGAAATATTGCCAATTAAAGACATATCTATTACGTCTACTTCTGTGGGTTCACAAGTGAGTAATTGTAAATGTCTGGTTGGAGAACCATCACCTAAAAGTAGTAATTGCCAAGCAGGTGCTAACTGAGTGTGAGGTAAACCTTTTTGAATTTCCTCTCCTTCACCTTGCCAAATAGGTTTTAAACGATGCCAAGCGGTTGGCAGTGTAGTGGTTGTGGGCGTAACTATAGTAGTCAATTTTATTTACAAAACTTCACCTATCTCTATAAAAGCACAATCAGAGAATTATGTCAGTTGCGTAAATCCTGATTTCAGCATATACAATATGGAAAAAAGACTGAATTAAATACGATATTTTATGATTAACCTAGAAAATATTCACCCACTCACAGACTTCAAACGCAACGTCAAACAGTTTATCGAACACATCAAAGCTACAAAATCTCCTCTCGTTCTCACTGTTAACGGTAAAGCAGAAATTGTCATTCAAGATGTGGCTAGTTTTCAACAAACTCAAGAACGTTTACAGCTTGCAGAGTCAGAATTGCAAAAGCTAAAGTTTGAAGCATTGAAACGGGATGTAGCTTTAGGTGCGGAACAGTTAAAAAATGGAGAATACAGCGAATATAACGATGAGTCTTTACCCCATTTGCTGGAAAAGATTAAAGCAAGAGGACAGGATCAGCTAGGTAAATAAAGAGTTACATGAATAGCTACAGACTTTCCAAACTAGCTGAACAAGATTTAGAAGATATATGGGTTTATATTGCCCAAAATAATCAAATCGCAGTAGATACAGAAATCGCTAAAATTCTCAATTGCTTCCCAAAGTTAGCTAAATTTCCTGGCATGGGTAGAAGCAGAGATGATTTGTTGCCAGAACTCAGAAGCTTTCCTGTTAAACCGTACATCGTATTTTACACAAAAATTGATGATGGGATTGAGCTTGTCCTAAGTTGACAATTTACTAGACAAACCTATATAAATGTATACAAAACTACAAGTATTTGACGTATACATGGAATAAGTTGACTAAAAAATTAGGCAAAATGTGTCAGAATTAAATAATAAAGTATAGTGTTGACATCAGCAAATGCTTTTATCCATCAAAACAAAACTCAAGTTAAATAAAACTCAAGAAATATTAATGGCTAAACACGCTGGTATAGCAAGGTTTACCTATAATTGGGGTTTAGCTACTTGGGCTTCTTTGCATAAAGATGGATTAAAGCCAAACAAATACATCCTCAAAAAATTCTTTAATAATCATGTAAAACCTGAATTGGCATGGATTAAAGAAAAGGGTATTTGCCAGAAAATCACTCAATACGCCTTTGATAGTTTAGGTGAGGCTTTCCAGAGATTTTTTAAAGGACAGTCTAAATATCCCAACTTCAAAAAGAAAGGGAAAAA
>NZ_JACJPT010000091.1:0-20761 GCF_014696195.1 Sphaerospermopsis sp. FACHB-1094
TTGATTTGCTATTTCTGTTGCTCTGTCTATGCCATTTTTTATAGATAACTCCAGCCGGACAATACCATGTAAATCGTGATAGCCAAGTTGTTTATTAAAATGTTGAGAACTACCAGATTTTAAATACCATGAATACTGGGATCTATCTTTAATTTCAAAAATAGGTGTGCGCTGTCCTGGCAACAATTTCCATAGCAAAGCAGCATATTTTTCAGGCAGGTATTGTCTGTGCATTGTCTTAACATAGCCCAAGGTAAAAATGGGTGATTCATATCGCAATGATCCATCACGAATTACCAAGGTATCTGTATCTTTTATATTTAGTTTGCCTACTAGCTGTTCCTCTGCGGCTAACATGGCATTTTGGACAATTGCACCTCGTGCTTCAGGGGTATTAGGTTGATTGCTTTTAACAGCTTTATAGAGTAATTCGGCTTTGCTTCCCAAAGGGCAAGGAATGGGTGTTGATACAGCTTCTTGTTCGCCACCGAAACCCACAACTCGATGAATATCAATTTCCGGTTCTAGTAGATAACTGGCTTTGGGAATAGTTCTATCCACTACTACAGCACCTACAGCAATTGTGCCAAATACACCGTAGGTTATTGTGTTGCCATCGCCACCGACAAGTGCAGCATCTAGCCTTCTCCGCCCGTCGGTAAAGATCAGGCGATTAGGTAGCGATCGCGGATCTTGAGACTCAAAACTATCCCAATTATCAGTCTCTACTGTAGGGTTAACATCACTTTCTGAAAGCGCAATTTCTTCGCTGATTTGAATTGGTGGCTCATAGTCATTACCCCAGGGTTCGAGGCGAAAGTTATGCGATCGCCAGAAGTTACTTACATAATTCTCCTCATGCATTACTTTGTGGGTTGCTTAGAAATAGTGTGTTTTTAACATTACCAGTTATAAACCAATAATACCAATTTACGCCTGATGTGATAAAAAATCCCATTATTCTATCAAAGTTTCCACGCTTACCCAAAGCATCGTCGTTGAATAAGTTACACACGCACGTTTTTATGCTTACTTAGCAAGACTTAAAGTGTTCCAAACAATAAAAACTACTTATTGCGATTGCCTCCGTCGGGCGCTCCTACCCTCTGCAATGACTTTTAGATTGATTCATTTCGCTCCTTTCCATACCCTGCGGGAAGGCTACACCTACGCAATGACAATTGTGCATTTTTTTCCTGGTGGTCTTCGCGCCATTTCTATGCTGGAATACATGGTTGTATCTGTATAATTTAAAACAGTTAAATCTGTGGTTTTGAAACGCTTTCACTCATTTTGTCAATAAAAATGATCTTGTGCATATCATATTAAGCCAAGCAGAGTAAGAATTAAACCACTTTGAAGATTTTTGTCTCTATTGTTCCGTAGTAAAACAATTTGCAATAAATTTTTGTATAAAAAATACATCCACTAAATGTAGTAAAGTATTTCAGAGCAGTTGAGGCATAAGTTTACCGACTTTATTCCAGTAAAATCACTGTTATTTTTTTATTTTAGAGAGGCTATGATTGCAGGTATAATAAATGTATTAATATATAGTGTTTAAGAGCTTACAAACTAAATATTTATCACAAGACTGCTAATAATCAACCAGCTATTAGTTGGCAATCTTGTTTTGCTGTTCTTCGGTTATTGACAGAGTTGGCATGGGAGAAATTTTAAATTAGCTGCGAGCCACTTGCTTTACAGTTAACAACGCTTATTAACGGTTATACCAAACCGTTGCCCTTGATCACTGTATGACATAGGGGATACTACAGACGTGCCTAAAGATAACGGTAGGGTTTGTGGCGAAGTATTTCCCTGTACGCAATTAATTAACTGAAATTATTTTTATTTGGTGAGATGCCTGATCGCCTGCTGCTGCTAGATGATTTAAAAAACGCAAATACCCCAGAACAAGTCGCAGCACTATTCCAAAAGCTCGGCTACAACGTCGTTTGCCAAATGTTAGATGTTGAGCTTTTGGAACTGTCAGAGCGCAGCGTTCAAGCTGTAAATCAGGTCTACTTAATTGCAAATCAAGGAAATGCAGAGTTACAGGTGATTTTGTTTCAGCTACATCCTTATGAGTGGACTTCTTTTAATGCTGTTACCCATAGAATGCAGGCGATCGCTAACAGTATTTGTCAACGTGATTCTTCTTTTTTGTTGTTAGCCACAAAAGATTATAAACAGTTGATGCTTGTTAGTCCTCACTACCAGCTCAATACTCAGATGGATTTAAAGGTCAATATTCAGAAATATTTAATTAATATTGCTGATCCTAATTATTATGACCTCAACCGATTAGAAAAAATAGCCGCTCGGCTACTTAATCCACAAACACTTCACCGCATTCAGCATGAAGCACTCAACTTTAAAGAACCATCAAAAAAATATGAATTTCAGGATACAGTTAGTTGGTATTTACAAAAAATTGGTCGAATTAAACTTTTAAAACCAGATGAAGAGATTATTTTAGCTCGCCAAGTAGCGCAATTAGAAGAAATACAGAAGATTATAAAAAAACTTGAAAAACAACTTCATAGACCTCCACAAGAGGAAGAAATTGCTTCAAAAATTGGCATATCTACCTTAGCACTAAGTCAGCGCATATATTATGGTAAATTAGCTAAAAACCAGCTGGTACAGGCAAACTTGCGGCTAGTATTCTCAATTGCTAAAAACTATACAAATCGGGGATTAGAACTTCTAGATTTAATTCAAGAAGGAAATTTAGGATTAATTAAAGCAGTTGAAAAATTTGATTATACCAAAGGTAATAAACTATCAACTTATGCCACTTGGTGGATAAAACAGATGATACGAATAGCAATAGCTAATCAATCTCGTACTATTCGTCTACCTGTTCATCTATGGGAAAAAATTTCCTTAGTGAAGAAAACAGCTAAGTTACTTACTCAAGAAATAGGCCGTATTCCTAAACAAAAAGAAATTGCTGCTACTTTAGGAATGACAGATGAAAATTTACAATCTCTGATTAAATATACTTTACCAACAACTTCCTTAGATACGCCAATTGGTACTGAAGAGGATACTATATTAGTAGACATTATTGAGTCTTCTGGAGATACACCAGAAGATTGGATGCTGAAAAGTTTTTTAATAGATGAATTAGAAAGTTTTTTAGAAATACTCAAACCTCGTGAACGTAAAATTTTGGAAATGCGTTATGGTTTAGATGATGGCTATGAAAAAAATTTAGCAGAAATTGGCCGTAAAATTAACATAAGTCGTGAACGGGTTCGCCAAATTGTCAACAAAACATTAAATACCTTACGACTGTCACAACCAAGAAAAAGGATAAAACAGGAATTTATTGATGAACATAAAATCTCTCAATCTCTCACCAGCCCATTGGTTTTATCGAGTGTTTTATCCAATATAGAAAACCTCAAAGATGCCAATGTAAATAATAAATTACAGACTGTTGATATACAAATCCATCTCACCCAAGAAAATCAAATCATGGAAATTAATTCTACCAATTTAACCGAACAATTTGCTTCTTTAGAACAGACATTTCATCAACTATCTGAGCAATTAATTAAAGCAGCTAAAGCACTGCAAAATCCTGGTATTCCTTTAGCCGAAGATTTAATTTTACAACTAAATCAATGCCAAAAAGATTTTATACAGTTGCAAAATATCACACTGAAATTAGCAAAACGTTCTCAAATATCTTCCCAGGCAAACACTGATACAATTTCTTCTCTGACAGACATCAAAGACTTGATACAAACTATTACAGATTCAGAAAATGAAAAGTTGAAACTTGAGAAATTACGCTCTGACGCTTTGAGAGTTTTACAGCGAGTATTGGCAATATCCCATCAAATAGATAATGATTTTCACCCTTTAAAAGATTGTCGGGTAAAAGCCCAAGAACTTTATAAAGTAATTTCACAATCACAAAGTTATGAAAATTCAGAGATTCAAAGTTTAGCAGATGGTAATCATCCATTCTCGAAATTAGTTACCTTGATTGAGGTTCGCGAGTCCGCAGACTATCAACGGTTGGAAGAATTACGGTCTACTGTAACTCAAGGTTTAGGGATGCCTCTAGCTTTAGCAGCATTAACAGGAGGACTTATAATCCGAGAGGAATCCATCCCAGAATTACCTTTAAATTTTAGCACTGAAGTAGATGAAGAAACCTCTAGCTTAAAGTCTTCTCCAGCAGCAAGATTAGAGGTAAATCAAAAAGCAAAAGAAGAGTCAAATGAAGGATATGCACAGCTAGAAATCGCATTACCTGAGCATCAAATTATAGTAAATTCCCAACCTATCGAAACATTAACGATAATTCCTGAAGAACCTGCTGAAAATAAACTTGAACAGAAAATTGAAAATCCGATATTAACCCAAGTTCACACTCATCAAAAGGCATTTGTAGAACCAGATGTCAAAGAAGACATAGAACCTCAATATCAACCTACATCAAAGGATATAGAACCAAAAAATATTACAACCACTAATGATCATGCCAATCAAGAGTTACTGGAACAACGTCAAAAAATTTGGCATTTACTAAGAGACAAAAAACAGAGCCTTGCTTATCATTTAGCACACTGCTTAGAAACTATCTACCCTGAATTTCACCCACATTTACCTTCAAAGATAATTCGTGGGGCAATTTTAGGTCTTCATGTACGTTATGATGCCGGATTAGAATTAGGACAAATCGCTAATAATATTAAAAGTGATTTTACCAACTTTAATGACGACTGTTTTGTAGATGAAGATAATGAATGGAATCAAGCAATTAGTTTATTATTAGTTACTGGTACATTGCGTCCAGCTTTACTTGCACCAAATACCAACGCTGCGGTAATTTTACACTCTCTTCGGTTGGGAGAAGGTTTAAATCAACTCTATAAATATTGCCAAATTATTGCCAAATACGGAAACCAACGTTTGGCTTTAGATATAACAGCTATCAAAAAAGTTATCAGCCAAACAGTATGGGAAAATGAATTAGCTGCTTTGCGTCAGGAAGTTGAAAATTGGTGGTCTCAAGCTCAAGTTTTAACCATGTCCTATGACACAGCTAAGGCAGTTTGGAATCAGTGGCTTCAGCCCAATCAACTTATTCATTCTCTGCTACTTCCTGTTAGGCAAAATGATGTGAGCAAGTTGGATATTGCCAAACAAAATATGCAACGATTATCCAATGAAACTCAGATTAATGAAGAAGTCAATCGGACACAGAGGGAAATTGGTCTTTTGAGAGCAAGTAGTGATGCTATCACAGGTAGAACTCTCAGTAAAATTCGCCAACAGGTTCGCAAAGCAGTTAATTTCGTGGATGAATGGATTAGACTGCAAGAATCAAACACAATCAAAAGTAATGATTATGCTTATAATCAAGCTCAACAATTGCAGAAAGAACTGGCAAATCTTCATCAAACTGTGTTAGAAGAACTAAATGTTTTTTACCATAAAAATTCCTCAGTTTTATTAACAGCAGGTATTGATTATTGTAGAACAGCAGTAGAGGATATTCGTGATCTTTTTGAAGAAACCAAGTCCTTACGAGCATTAGAACCGGAGATTAAGTATCTACTTCATGCTGAATTGCTGAAAATTCCTTCACTATTAATGGACTCTGACTGGCAACCAGAAATTAAAAAACCAGAATTATTAGCGCAAGAAATTATTAATCTGGTTACACAAAATAATTTTAGCTGGAAACAAGCTTTTAATTCACGAATTGAAAATAAAGACCACGAAGCTACAGAGAGAATTATTGAGTTTCTTCAAGAAGTATATCCAGAAAAATCTATTGATAGTGATCAACTCCAAAAACAAAGAGAGATAGAGATTAAGAATTGTCAGCAAGAATTAAAGCAAGCTGTCAATGATACTCGGAAATTACTGGAAGCAAATGTAGCTTTAGGTGTCATTAATGAAAATGATAGATTAGACTATGTAGCACAGATTGAAAGCATAGAAACTGCTATAACACAAACCTTACGGTTTGGGGCAAATATTTCTCATCTGCACCAAATAAGTGACGAAATTCATACTAAACGTCAACAAGAAATTGATGAGAAGAGAAAAGAATTGAAAGACTTAATTGACAAAATAGGTCTAGATAATACTGCATATGATCGAATTAGCGGTGTATTAGATAAAGGTGATATATTCACTGCCAATGAATATATAAACATGGTGCAGCAAAATAGGCAAATACCTGAAGTAGAAAATCGGAGAGAGGTTTTTAAAGACTTCTTTAATAAGGAGAATTATACTTCTCTAGAAAAAGAACTTGAACCTGCTGATCTTAATCGAACAGCTAGACGTGAGATAATTTTGAATATTTCTAAGAGCAGAAATATTGGGCTATTGCATATGCAACAAGTACCAGGCGCTCAAGCAAAAAAAGCTTCTGAAATGCTTGAATCTTGGTTTAAAACTAAGACAGCTAAGAAGGCAGATTCAGAAGAAGATGTTCGCCCAATTCTGAGCAATCTAGGTTTTAATACAGGAAATATCAATATCAAACAAAAAGATAATTACACTTGGATTAATATTACTACTAAACCAATTCAAGAGAAAAATAGTTGTCCTGTTCCCGCTTTTGGTTCAAAAGCAAACGGTAACTATCGTATTCTCTGTGTCTGGCATAGGCCATCAGAAGAAGAAATTCTCAATGCTATTGGGGATACGTCTCATGGTTGCCCAGTTCTTGTGTTCCATTTTGGACGAATGACAGAAAAAAAACGCAGAGACTTAGCTCGTTTGAGTCGGGAGCGTCGCCGCACTTTTATTGTCATAGATGATATTGTTATGTTGTATCTGTGCGGAGAAAGAGGGGTACGTTTACCAGTATTATTTGACTGTACCTTACCCTTCACTTTTCTAGAACCTTATACGACTACAGCAAGTGAGTTTGTTCCTGAGATGTTTTATGGGCGGGAACAAGAACGGCAATCCATAATTCACCCAATGGGATCTTGTTTAATTTATGGAGGACGGCAATTAGGTAAAACAGTTTTACTGCGTTACGTTCAGAGAGATTTTAACGCTCTCAATCAGGAATATAGAGCGGGATTTTTAGATATTAAACAAGTTGGAGCAGAGAAACCACTAGATGAAATTTGGTCTTGTATTATTAGTAAGTTGGAGGAAATGAATATCTTCGATGCCAAGCGGCGTAATCTTCCCAACTCCAAAACTTTACAGCAAATTAAAAGCTGGTTAGAACTGAACAACCAAAGACACATTTTACTGTTGTTGGATGAGGCAGATAATTTTTTGGAAGCAGACAGCAAAGAAGGTTTTCCTCGATGCGATGAATTGAGAAGATTAATGTTGGAGACAAACCGACGTTTTAAAGTAGTTTTCGCTGGATTACATAACGTGCTGCGAACCACAAAACAAGTCAACCATCCTTTGGCTCACTTTGGCACTCCCATTTGTATTGGACCATTGTTAAAGAATGGCGAAATGCGAGAAGCAAGAGCTTTAATTGAACGACCATTTGCCAGCGTAGGTTATCGCTTTGAATCTCCTGATTTGGTAACACGAATTCTGTCCCAAACTAACTATTATCCCAGCCTTATACAGCTTTATTGTCAACAACTTCTCAAGCACGTTACCAACCCTGATGTTGCAAATTTCAATACTAAAGATAGTCCACCTTATGTAATTACTTCGCAACAAGTTGATGATGCTTACAATAACCAAGACTTGCGTAAAGCTATCCTAGATCGATTTTTGTTGACTTTACAACTAGATCAGCGATACGCAGTAATTGCTTATGCCATTGCCTTTAGTTCTATCAACAGTGACAAAGGAATGGTAAATGGATTTAATGTTTCTTGGATTAGAAATGAAGTGCTTACTTGGTGGTATGAAGGTTTCCAAGGTTTATCATTAGATGAAATTCAGGTTTTGCTAGAAGAAATGGAGGGATTAGGGGTTTTACGTAGAACTAATACAGGTAGTTTCACCTTGAGAAGTCGCAATGTATTGTTGTTAATGGGAACTCAGGAGGAAATTGAAGCCACACTTTTACAACATCGGGAATTACCCCTAGAATATGAGCCTTCTAATTTTCGTTCAGTTATTGGTATCAAGGACAATTTTCAGCGCAGTCCCTTAACCGCCCAACAGGAATCAAAACTGTTATCTCCTGAAAATGGAGTCTCTATTATATCTGGAACTTTAGCAGCAGGAATTGAAGATTTAAAGCTGTATCTAGAATCAGTTTTGAGTAAAAAGAACGAATATTCCTATTACTATTGGGAGGATCTGTTTTCTCAAGAAGATTTTGCTCAACGTCTAAAGTTGCGAATAAGTAAACGCCCACAAGATTGTATAACCATGATTGTTATATCCGCAATTTGTTCCTGGAATCATCATTGGGTTCAAGAAGCAAGAGAGCAAATTAAAAGATTAAGATCACAAACTTCTTTTGTGCAGGTAGTTTTTGTGGCTACTCCTCAAAACTTGTGGCAATTATTAAACAATAAACACACGGAGTTTAATGACCTGAATAGTCTAACTAAGTTGACTTTAAAACCTTGGCATGATGTTACACTACGACAATGGCTAGAAGATTGCAATTATCCGAGTGATAAAGAATCCCGTGCAAAAATTACCGCCGTGACGGGAAATTGGCCAGAACTTATTTACAGGTTTTATCACCATTCTCAATCTCATCTACACAACTGGGAGCTTCATCTAGAAGGATTAAAAGAATCGTTAAATGACTGGCAAGAGGCAAGAGACTTTATTACTGTACAATTAGGAATTGACCGCTACGAACAAAAGAAGGTATTACGAGCTTTAGCTGATTGGTGTCAAACTCCGGAAGATAGCATTTCTACTGATGAATTAGTAGATTTAAACGATGATATTCAACCAGATATTGTGAGAAAAGTTTTACTTTGGGCAGACCTACTAAATCTAGTCATTCCTGTACGTAAGAAAAAAGAACATCAAGAATACTGGCGTATTGCACCAGTAGTTGGTCGTCTCCTCGAAGCTATGGAAGATTAATATCCAGAAGCAGCAATTGATTTGCATAGTGTGGACAATTCTTGAAATAGTTATGCGGAGAATTGTCCTGTATTTATGCTTTAACTTGTCAAAATATAAAATTTCGTAAATTATGGCACTCCCAGATTATATAGACAATAATCAAAAGACACTTGAAGAAGTTTTGAAAGAACTTATTTTAAATGAAAGCCAAACAAACCTAGATATTGCTACTGGATATTTCCGTATTGAAGCGTGGATAACTCTAGAACAAACTTTCAATACCTTAACAAACCTACGCTTGCTCATTGGTCGTGACCCCACAATTCGACCCGCAGAAAGAGATCGCATTGACCTGTCACGATACTTTCGGCTTGATGTTCAGAAGCAGCTAGAGTCTGAGAAATACAAGCTTAAATATAAGCAGCAGATTGACCGTTTGATTGAATACTTACAGCAAGACCATATTCAAGTTAGACTTTATGGAGTGATTGGTGAAGGTGTGCAATTTCTCCACGCTAAAGCCTACATATTTGATGATTATAGCATTATCGGTTCTAGCAACTTTACTCCTGCTGGATTGAGGGGGAACACAGAGTTAAATGTATTAAATAAAATAACAGTAATCGCCCAAGACCTTCGTAGCCAGTGGTTTGAGAAATTCTGGAATGACAAAAGTGTTGACCAAGGTTATAAAGCCAAACTAATTGATGCTTTGAATGCCTCAAAATTTGGCAGTAAACCTTACACACCCTATCAGGTATTTTTAAAAGCACTTTATGAACTTTTCAAAGAAGATTCCTTACCAGAGGGGAACATTCGCACCAGCCTAGAATTAGCTAATTTCCAACAGGAAGGCTTTGAGCGGGCAGTCAGGTTACTGGAACGCCACCGGGGCTGTATAGTGGCAGATGCCGTAGGTTTAGGTAAGACTTACATAGGTTTGCGGGTGCTTGACCACTACCTGATCAAAGACAGACAACCCGGTTATGTGCCTCGCGCACTAGTGGTATGTCCAGCCCAGTTGCGGGATTTGGTGTGGCGGAAAAAGCTGGATGAGTACGGAATTAAAGCTGACGTGGTTTCCCAAGAGGAAATTAGCCGTAAAACCTTCGACCTCCGCCGCTACAACAAGTATGACATCATTGTTGTAGATGAGTCACATAACTTTCGTAATAGTGCAACAAACCGATATCGAAATTTACAAAAGCTCCTTGGCAGCGGTAAGCGAAGTAAGCGAGTGTTGCTATTAACTGCAACGCCAATCAATACCAGTATTTATGACCTTTACCATCAAATTTTATTGCTGCCATGTAGTACAGAAACATATTATCGAAAATATGGAATACCCCATCTCAAAACTTACTTTAAAGCCTTGGCGAAAGGTGAAGAGGAAATTACTGAACTATTGTTCCAAACAATGGTAAGACGTTCTCGCCAAGATGTAATAAAACGACAGTTAGCTGGTGAAGAAATTTACATTGCTGGTCAAAAGATTCGCTTCCCAAAACGCAAATTACAGCAGTTTACCTATAATTTTGAGGCAAGCTTTCAAGGGTTTTATGCCGGGATTGCTAATCAAATTGACGAGTTGCACCTAGCCCCTTATAACATCAAAGGCTTTAAGAAGCAGAAAAACAAGCAAGAAGAAGATGAGGTAAAGCGCAATGATGCTCTTGTTGCCCTAATGAAATCACTTTATCTGAAGCGTTTAGAAAGTTCGCTGATTGCTTTTGAAAGCAGTATACGCAATCAGAGGAATTTTCAAGAAAGGTTTTTTAGCTTGCTACAACAAGGCAAACTTCTAGATAGCCATAATTTTCGCAAAATTTTAACCGCAGAGACAGATGAAGAGGAGAGCAGTTCAGTAGAAGATTTAATCGATTCTTTAAATGAAATAGAGCCTCAAGACTACCACATTGAAAAATTACAATCACAGATTAAATCTGACCTGGGTATTCTCAATGGGATTATGAATACACTTTTACAAATTAGAAAAGATGTAGAACTAGGAAGGGATTATGATTGCAAGCTAACAGCATTCAAACAAGTTTTGTCTACAGAACTTAAGGGACAGAAAGTTCTTGTTTTCAGCTATTTCAAAGATACAGCCAATTATTTATACAACCAGTTACTTTCAGATCAAGACTGGTTAAAGGCGATGGCGATAGATGGTCGAAAGCCTACAATTGATAAAATCACTGGTGAAACTCCTGGCAAACAAAGGGAAGAAAAAGTTAAGCGTTTCGCACCCAAGGCAAATGGTCAAAGTGAGGATGATCAGCAAAATTTCCCAAGTCAAGAAATTGATATTCTTATCTGTACTGACGTTCTATCGGAAGGTCAAAATTTACAAGATGCTGGTGTTTTAGTTAATTATGATCTGCATTGGAATCCAGTGCGAATGATTCAGCGTGCCGGTCGAATTGACCGTTTAGGTACTAATTATGAAGAACTGTTTATTTATAACTGCTTTCCAGAAGAAGGCTTAGAAGATTTACTGGGATTGGTAGCACGATTGCAAGCTCGGATTGCCATGATTAGTGAGAATGTGGGATTAGATGGCAGCGTTTTAGGAGAAATAATTTCCGAAAAATCATTGGAAGAATTATATCGACTTAAGAAAGCAATTAGTGATGCGGATAAAGAAGCAATCCTAGAGGAACTTGAGCAAACAGCCGATTTGGTGTCATTGGATGAAATGCGTTTGCCTTTATTAGAATTTTTCCAGCTAGAAGGTGAGCAAGCAGCAGAAGAAATCCCACTAGGCATTCACAGCACACGCCATTTCTATATTCCTGAAGCCGAAAACGGGGGAATATTTCTAGCGTTTCGTGCTAAAGATGAACACTTCTGGCACTTTTATCCCCGTATTAACGGTGTGATTTCTTTCAATCCAGACAAAATAATTACCAATAAGCTTCAAATCTTTAACTGGCTCAAGTGTAAAGCTAATGACTTTCCCCCTCCAGAACAACTGCTGCCAGCGAAGTTTGATGACTCTATCTTTGATGTTTTGGATGCTGCTGTCTGCAACTTAATGACATTGTTCAGAAAGCAAGAAACTAGCAATATTTTAAAGCCTAAACTTAGTAAGCCTTTACAAAAAATTCATCAAGCTTTGATTCAGTTTAATCCTATAGATGAAGACGCGGTATACCAAGAAGCGAAGCGACGAATATTAAAAGTTATTACCACAGTTAACCTTCGTATCTACGAGCGGGACTTGAAACTAATTTGGGAAAAATTCGCTCATAAAAAAGACTTAAATGCTCTGGTTTTTGAACTAGATGAGTTCTTTGTTGAACAAGACCAATATCACGAAATTGATGAAGAGGCAGAATTCAACCCATCAACAGTGATTAAGGAAGAGGATATTCAGCTTGTTTGTTACCAGTGGTTTAAACCAGAATAATGAGCCTGCTACCTGGGTGTCCGCTTAGGCTAAATAAAGGGTTATTTTTACAAAATTTTACAAGGTTGCCCCTGGTTGCACGAACCTTCTATTTACGCCAATTTAGATACCATCGTTTCCCAACTCCAAGAACGCTTTCAACAACAATGTCGCTATACCATTCGCTATCAAAGCAAACCAGGACAAGCACGCATCTGGGATATTGACCGCTCAGAATTAAGACTCCATGACGGCACTCTCTACTTATTTGCATTTGTACCTGACTGGCGTTCTTACCGATTTGACTATTGGCCTAATATCGACCAAAATTTGATTTTCCGACTAGATAAAATTTTCGATGTTAGCCCTATAGATTGTTTAGGTATAATTTAGTTAGTTCCAAAAATCCTGTAAATGAAGAGGGTTCCGAGTGCAGAGTATTTCCCACCAAAAACTAAAATTAAATTATCCCCTGCATAAATAAAAACATGGTTATTCCAGAACTTGAAAAACAACTTCTTCAACTTTCCCCCAACGATAAACTTTACATTATCCAGCTACTAGCACAAAGCCTAACTATGGAAGATAAAAATAACAAAACCCTTCCAGAACAACCTAGTAAACTTTCCGAATTTTTTCGTCAATCTCCTTTAGCTGAAGTAGCTGAAGAATTAGACCTGAGTAGAGATACCAGTTTACCCCGTGATAGTTTCATCCCATGACTTATCTTCTTGATACTTGCTTAATTTCTGAAACTATTACTAAACAACCAAATCAACAAGTTTTAAACTGGCTAGATGCCCAACTTCCAGAAACACTTTACTTGAGTGTAATTACAATTGGTGAAATTGCTAAAGGTATCAATAAACTTCCTATATCTAAACGGAAAGAATCTCTAACGAAATGGTTAAATGAAATCCTACCCCATCGCTTTGAAAACAGAATTTTAGGTCTGGATATTGCCACAATGGTGTTATGGGGAAATCTAGTTGCAGAATTAGAACAAAATGGACGACCTTTACCTGCTATGGATTCTCTCATTGCCGCCACCGCATTACAAAATTCTCTCACCCTTGTTACCCGTAACGAAAAAGATTTTGCTGGTACTAAAGTTGTAATTATTAATCCTTGGAATTTCTAAATGGGAAATTTTCAACCAATTTAGGATTCATTATTCTAACCTCAGTTCGGGTTAAGGTTATTTTTGGAGTTACTCAACGAGAGAATAGACTTTTCAGCCTATGAAATAATCAGGGTTTTAGCTTATCCCAAACTCACGTTATTCTAACGCCTCTTGTAAGGCACATTTAATAAATCAATCGCCCGTTTCTTCGCATCTTCCCCGCGCCTATCATACTTACTCGTAGTATTAGTTGACGCATGACCAGCCAACTTAGATACCGTAACAATATCTGCACCCCCATCCAACAAATCACTAATAAAAGTCCTGCGGAAATCATGGGGCGTAAACCCTTCTTCCACTCCCGCAGCTTCCCCTCGGCGTTGCAATGCCCGCAGTACCCCCTGCTCACTCATCCGCCGTTGTATAACTTTATTCCCCTTATCCAACGGATAAAATAAAGGACCCGCTTCCTTACCCCGAACCAGCAACCAATCCTGCACCGCCCGGACTCCAGCTTCCGGTAAGTAAACAATGCGCTCACTCCGTCCCTTAGCTTCCCGTATCGTCAGTGACCGACTGCGCGGCTTAAAATCGCTCAAATCCAGATGCGTTATCTCAGAACGCCGCAATCCCACCGTCAAAATTGCCAACAGCGCCGCATCCCTCGCCCCTAAATTCGAGTTATCTTGAATACAATTCTCCCACAGGGCAGCAATTTCTTCTCCATCCAGCGCCCGTCCCTTGAGTAAACTTTTACCCCGCACAGACTGAATATCAGTAGCCCGGCCATAGTCCTCGGTAGACATTAACCCCAACCGCCATGCTTCCTGCAACACCCGCCGCAGCGCACACAACATTTTATTTGCCATTGCTGGACTGTATTTTTCCATCAGCACTGACCTCACTGCTGCCGTATGCTGATATCGCAACTTTGCCCAGTCCAAAGTTTGAGCATCACAACTATCATTGGTTAACAGGCGGGCGATCGCATTTAGTGCCTCCCGCATTGTCCGCCGAGAACCCTCACCCAGAGAAGCCAGATATACTTGAGCCGGGTGCATGGTGATAGGTACTGGCTCTGTTAACGCCAGCGATTCTTTTGAAAAATTGGAATTTGCGATTGCCTCTGGAGCGGCCTCGCCCATCGCATTGTTGTTCACGGTCATCTCACACCCCCTGGAGACTCCCGCCACACCGGAACGGTTGGCGGTGAGAGGATGTCATTTATCTTCCCTAAAATGCTGCTGTTCTTCAACCAATTGTTACAAAACAGAGCCGGAAAATTAAGATATATTGCGAGAACACCTTTTCTCTCTATCTTTATTAACTCAAAAGTGGATATTCACTATTTATTTGGTGGGCAAGTTTTCCTCTTGAGTTGAATATTGGGTTAATGGTGACATCTTGAGTGGGGAATTTAAGGCTAAGATGGTAGTTACATTCGTAATTACATTGGCTTCCGTTTCATGATACAAACCTTAAAATTACGCAAAATTGGTAATTCAGTAGGGGTGACATTTTCTAAAGAGTTGTTAGAAAAGCTCAACCTTAGAGAAGGGGATACCCTATTTGTCACGGAAACTGAACATGGACTCCAGCTTAGTCCTTATGACCCTGAGTTTGAGAAAGCGATGGCCATTTACCGGGAAGGTAGCCAGAAGTTTCGTCATGCGTTGAAGGAACTCGCCAAGTGAATGAACCGACCTGGCTGACAGAACAGATGGTGCTTGCTATCCATGAGGATTTGATTTCTCAGTATAGCGGTTTATCTGGGGTGAGAGACCAGGCATTATTAGAAGCGAGTTTAGCTCGTCCTCGGCATCGGTTTTCTTATCAACCGGAGGTTTCGCTTTTGGAATTGGCGGCGGCTTATGGTTTTGCTTTGTGTAAAAATCATCCGTTTGTTGATGGCAATAAGCGTACAGCTTTTATGGCAATGTATGTTTTTTTGGGGTTGAATGCTTATAGTTTCAATGCACCAGAGCCGGAGATAGTATTGGTGATGGAAAGTCTAGCTGCTGGGGAGATTGACGAAAATGCTTTGCAGGTGTGGTTAGCAAAATATGTCGAGCAATTGGGTTAATAACTGATATGAAGTGTTATGTTTGCAGTTGGGGTATTTGCGCTTGTGAGTGCCACGCATAAATGCCCACCCGTGTGTAGCGGCGCGATAGCGTGATGAGGAGAGCAGTAAAGGCTAGAATTCTAAAAGATGAGTGTTTAAATGTGAACTCGGTCGGCATAATGCCAAGTTTTGGCTGTACTCACTTGGGCGAGTTACTTAACATGGTTATCAGTCGCTTGATTTGACCAACCCGTTTGCGTTGATCATAGCGACGCTTTGCTTCTGTAGTGATTTTTTCTACAAGCTTGCTATCGGCACTTGCAACTGTCCAAGCTGCTTCTAGAAATACCTCAACTGTGATTCCTCTGTCTTTACAGAAGCGCGTTAATTCGTGATCTAGGTCTTTTTCTAGAACGATGGCTGAATGTCGTCGGGTTTCAGGATATTTTTCGAGTTCGGCTTGCAGTGAAGGGAGTGAGTTGAGGGATGCAGGAGTTGGGGTTGTTGGTTCGGTAACTGAAGTGGATGGTTGTAGTGAGTCCCTGTCGTCTGCGTTTGCTGGCATTAGTGTTTCTTGTTCTGGGGTTTGCGGTTCTAATTGTGGTTGAGGCACAAGCGTATCTTGGCGTGGTGGAACAGTTGGGCGGTTGCGTTTGTTGCGGAGTTGGTTGAGTACGTTATCTGACATTGTTATTTACTCCCAATTAACTTACCAATTTTTTCGATTAAGATTTCAAATGGGTATTCCAAGTCGGTGTATCCCAATTCACTGAGGGTTGCACGTTTGTTGATGGCTTGTTTGTAGCGTTCTGATTCCCGGATTGAAGGGAGAACCAAGCCAGCATCTACTTCGTCCCGCATTCCCTCTACCGCAGCCCGACTTTCTTGGGCTTGGGTGTTACCAAACCAACGGTCTCGAAATGGTAGGACACCTAATACTTCTGCATTCGTTGCGCCGACATCGCGCAAGCCACCCAGCAAATCAAGCGTCCGCACCAGTGAACCATAACCTTTGACCGATGCTTCTGCGGGGATGACCAAATAATCTGCTGCACCGATAACTGTCAAACAAATTTGCGACCTTTGGGGTGGTGCATCAATGATGCAGACTTTGAAGATTTTGGCGACAGCTTCTAACCGACGTTTCAGTAAGGTGGCACCAACTCCGCTATTAGATAAGTAGTCTTGTACAGTGTCGAGTTGGTCGTCGGCGGGGATGAGAAATAGATTGTCGTTATATGAGGTCGGGTAGATGCAGTCTTCTGGGGTAACTGTTTTTTTGAGGAACTCTAGTAAGGTGGGTTGGTTGGTTTCTAACTCGAATCCTAGATAGGTGGTGAGGTTGTGTTGGGGGTCGGAGTCGAGCATCAAGGTAGGAAACCCCTGACGTGATAGCAACCGACCCAGGAATAGGGCAGTTGTTGTCTTCCCCTGCCCTCCACTCAGGCTGGTGATGGTAATTGTCAGCATACATTTATTAAACTAGCTTTTTGCCTAATGATTAAGTAAATATTTTATCAAAGGCTAAAATTATTTATTTGGCTTTTGATAAATTTAGTCTTTTTTAAAATTAGCTTTTTACTTACTGAGAAGGATTAAGTAAACATTTTATTAAAGGCTAAAATTATTTATTTGGCTTTTGATAAATTTAGTCTTTTTTAAAATTAGCTTTTTACTTACTGAGAAGGATTAAGTAAACATTTTATTAAAAGCTAAAATTATTTATTTGGCTTTTGATAAATTTAGTCTTTCTTAAAATTAGCTTTTTATATTTTACGCTTTTCGCTGCTAACTTAACCACTTAGTTAGGCAGAGAAAAATCGAGTTTCATTTTTATCACTCCTGTAAGAAGGGCTAACAGCCAGAAATCTACGCACGCATTATTTATTGCAGCTAGTTGTAGCCCGATAGGGCTTCAGGGTCTAGGGATGAACCGGGATACTGGATCTGGGTAGGAAGCCACAAGTACGCGGAACTTGTGGTACTTCACTCTCATTAGTTTTTAGCTTTTTGGAAAAAACTAATTTTAGCTTTTTAGCTTTTATAGCCATCAAGATTAGGACATAAACTATAGCAGGTGACTCTTGACAGTGCTAAAAGCCTTTGAGTGTCTAAGTTTTAGTTTTGGTTAATGTCCTAACCGCCTTGTCTACGGCTATATTAAAATACAGAAAAATATACAGTAGCGTTAGCTAGGTTTGACGCTCCCCGCCTTAAAAGGACGGGGATTCTTGTTTCAATGAGCAACCTTGCCCAAACTTGTTACCAAATCTGGGTAGAGGGTCATCTCTCCACAAGCGTTAACACTGAGCGAAGTCGAAGTGTTAAAAGTTTCCGTCCGCCCGACGGTACTTAAATCATAGCCAGTCTGTTTTAGTGCTTTCGCTAAAATGTTGATTGCGGCGTTGTGGTCACGATCAAGAACGCACCCACAGCTACAAACATGAGTTCTAACTGAAAGTGATTTTTTGACAGTTTCTCCACAATTAGAACAATTTTGAGAAGTATATTGTGGTGCAACTGGTACAACCACGCGCCCGTAAATCTTCCCAAAATATTCTAGCCATTGAGTAAACAGCGACCAACTAGCATCACTAATTGACTTGGCTAACTTGCTATTTTTAACCATATTTCTCACTTGCAGTTTTTCAAACGCCACTAAATCGTTAGATTTAACCACGCACAATGCTTGTTTTACAGCAAAGTCTTTACGTTGACGTGATACTTGCAAGTGTTTTCTACCAAGACGGTTAATAGCTTTTTTGCGATTATTAGAACCTTTTTTCTTACGACTAACTCTTTTTTGTAGCCGTTTCAAAGATTTCTCTGATTTACGCAAATATCTAGGATTGTCAACTTTTTCACCTTGAGAATCCGTATATAAGCTATTTAAACCAACATCTAATCCAACCGTTTTACCTGTTGGAGCAGTGTCAATTTTTCGTTCTGCATCCACGCAAAACTGTACATAATAACCGTCAGAACGTTTAACTATTCTGACTCTCTTTATTTGCTTGATTTGGTAAAAGTGTAAATCCCAAGTTCCAATTAACTTTAATTGACCTACGCCACATTTATCTGTAAATTTTATGTGTTTACGGTCATCTAAAAGTTTCCATCCACTTGATTTATATTCAACCGAACGGTTATTTTTTTGAAATTTAGGATATCCCTTTTTACCAGGAACTTTAGCTTTACAATTATCAAAGAATCGTTTAATCGCAAAAGCTGTTCTTTCTGCTGCTGCTTGTCTAGCCATTGAATTTAATTTATCAGCAAAATCAAATTCCGACGCTAATACAGCAGTATACTTATTAAGGTCGTAGGGTTTAACATTTTGATTGTCCATCCAAAACCGTAGGCACTTGTTACGAATGAACCTAGCTACGCGTATAGCCTCATCAATTCTTTGATATTGCTGTTTCGTACCTTTGGCTTTGAACTCGAAAACAATCATGTTTATTACCATTTCGACCTACTTCAAAAATAGGATTATTTAGGGAAACTGTCAATCCCTAAGCAGCTAAGTCAGGATTATGACTGCCCCTAAAGGGGCAAGCCGTTCGCCTACATCCACTGTTCCTTAGCACGGCAAAATATCTCCGCAGTTCGACAAGCTCACTGACCACCATGCTTCGATACTTTGCCGAGCGTGGTTTTGGCTCACTCGATTTTCTTATAAGTTACGCGCAAGTCTAAGAGCGTGTTCATTCCTCTGTTTTGTTACCGGACAGGATGATATAGTCCATCACCAGGGTGAAATTTCCAGCCAACGCCCATCGGGTCCCGATTCCTCGACCAACTGAGAAATTCCTGCTCAGTTTTGCTTTCCCTTTCAGCAATCAAACTTTGGGGAGTGACACCCAATCTCCGGGCAAGATTTTCATTGGCAAATGCTTGCAGTTCCACTGAGGGCATTTGGTAAGGATATGCTGACCGCCTATTTCGGGTTTGACCACCACCATTATATCTACCAGATGCTACAGCCCGTTCTAATTTTTCTAAATGTTTAGCAATGAGTTCCAGTTTTCTTTCCACTCCTTCACTTTGTTGGGAAAGCTGGGTTTCTATTTGCTCCAACTTCGCCTCTACGTGCTGCAATTCAGTGGTCGCTTCCACCACCATGCTGCTGTCAAACTGTGCTATCAATTCTTCTAATCCTTGCAGCAAGGCAATTGTATGTCCCTGTCTGTGTATTGTCGCTAATTGTCTTACTACTGGTATCAGTACAGTAGGTACGCGAATCATCTCGCTGGGTGGTGTTTTTTTAGCAGCACGGGAGGAGTTTACAGGCATTTGATATCTACATTCGATATCTACAACCTGATTTTAAACTGAAAGGGAGTGCAGCAGCGACAAAATATCTACTCAATTCGTCACTCGATTTTGGATTTACGATTACCGTTATATAAAACCTACTCAAATCTACCTATAGGAGAAAACTAATAAACCATCAATCGGCATTTTGGCAACCAAAATTTTACTATTAACGGCGTGGGTAATTCCTAACTTAGCTAGTTCATTATGACCTTGATCATTATGCCAAGTTGCTATACGCACATCGAAGAGTGATGGTATGTCTTCGGTCACCATCTCACGAAATTTTGGTTGACCAATCATAGTAATTTAATCGTCGTCAGGTTTTTTAATATCTACCTTCCATTCGTCTTCTATAAAATATACTACATATTCATCATATTCTGACTCTGGAGGTTGACCATGAGATGCTAAAACTTGTGCTTGTTGTATCTCCCCATTATTAGGTTCAATTTTTTCTAGATATAAATCAAATTCCCATTCATTCCGTAAATCAAAAATAAATTGTAAATGATTATTGTTCCTGGGGTATGTTGACTAATAGTTTGTTGTTGCAGTATTTGTTTTTTATCATCCGTGAGTGTTAGTTTTTCTCGGATGTGTTCTGGAATGAGAGAAAATACGTTAATCATCTGAGGTGAACAATGGTTTACAAGTTCAATTAGAGGAATAACCCGTAAGTAAGTTTTACGAGCCAAAAATTTTAATACAGCACACTGTTTAACCCACGATTCTTTATCAAGTGCAGTAGCTTAAGAGATGCCCCACTAGGCCGCTTTTGTCCTATTTCCCATTTTTGAACTGTTGAAGGACTTATATTCAAAATACGTGCAAAAACAGCTTGACTGACTTG
>NZ_JACJPT010000092.1:0-20389 GCF_014696195.1 Sphaerospermopsis sp. FACHB-1094
TTTCAAGAGATGGCAAAGAAATTTTCAAATCTTCTCCTGACTCCTGACTCCTGACTCCTGACTCCTATGCCCTCACGGAAAGACTTTCTCAGCAACCCCTAAATTAATTTCTTTCTTCCTTTGCGCGAAACCTGAATCAAGATGTAGTTCATTTACCTGAAAATAGCTGTAAGTTCGGGTGATTATTTATGATTACCGCATCTGTGCAACAACTAGTAAACTCCTTATGGGTGGGTATGGGTTGTCAAAAAGGAATTTCTTCCGAGTTAATTGATATAGCAATTGAGAGAACTTTTCAAACATATCAGCTTGCTTATACCGATCTTGCGGGTATTGCCAGCATTGATATTAAAGCTTCAGAATTGGGTGTAAGAGAATTTTGCCGAATACATAATTTACCTCTCAAAACCTTCACCGCAGAAGTCTTAGCTGGTGTCAGTGTTCCCAACCCTGGGAAAATAATTACAGAAACAGTAGGAACACCGAGTGTAGCAGAAGCAGCAGCTATTTTAGCAGCATCTCATAATACTTCAGCAGTGAGTTTATTAGTTCCCAAGCAAATTTTCCGTTTACCAGGGGAAGTGGGAGCAGTGACTATAGCAGTTGCAGGATGTAGAGTGTAGAGTAAAAATTAACTTTTTTGCTGACTTTGTATTACTGTCACCTGTCACCTGTCACCTGCCTGTCACCTAAATGTCTTCTGCCTTCTTCAATCTACTACTCTCAGTACATAATTAATAATACTGGAAACAATTGCCAGTACAATAGAGCCGAGAAAAGCAGGTATAAAACCCTGAATTTCAAAACCTGAACCGGGAGTGATAGCACTTGCTAACCACAGAGTTAAAGCATTGATGACAAAGGTAAATAAACCAAAAGTAATCAGGGTAATGGGAAATGCTAACAAACTCAAAATTGGGCGAATGATGGCATTTACCAACCCGATGATAATAGCAGCACCCAAGGCCGCTACAAAAGTCTTGATAATGAAACCTGGTACAATTTGAGATGTTACCAATAATGCTAACGCTGTACCCAGCCAAGTTAATAAAAAGTGTTTCATTTCATCCAATTTTGGATTTTAGATTTTAGATTTTGGATTTTGGATTTTGGATTTTAGATTGATTCTACAGTTGATATCCTCAAACTCAATGCAGCTATTGTGAATTTTTAATTTTTTCAACGTTGCTTGGGTAGTCGCCGCACGAAAGCTTCCCAAGTAGCTGCACCAACCACGCCATCTGGTTGTAACCCATAACGAACTTGAGCAGCTTTGACTGCTGCTTCAGTTCCAGCACCAAAGTCTCCATCTATACCACCTTTGAAAAATCCCAAGGTTTGTAGTAGTCTTTGTAATTTGGTTACTTCCGAGCCTGTGTTGCCTAAACGCAAAATAGGCCATCCGGCTGTAGTATATTGAATCTTAGGATTTCGCTGATTGGGCGGAGTCGGCTGAAAGCTGGTGTTAGGCTTATTTTGGGCAGTTGTCGTTGGTTTGGGAGGATTCGGTTTTGGTACAACTGTGGCGTTATTAACCCTAGTGTTTCTATTGGGTTGAGCAGGAACTCTCAAATTATTACTCAAATTATTACTGGTGGTTGTTGGGACAACAGATGGCAAGGTATTGGCAGCAACGGTTGATACATTAGGGAAAAGTCTTTGCCAAGTAAGAGTATCTACAATACCATCTGGATTTAAGCCCGCTGCTTGTTTAAACCGAGAAACAGCCCTAGCTGTACCTTCTTGATAAACGCCATCTACTGCACCTGTATAAAAGCCTAACAGTGTCAGTGCTGCTTGCAGTTCTGAGACTCGTTCACCTTGACTACCTATTTGCAAAGTAGGGCGGTTGATGTTACCTACTGTACTGACTTGGGCAATTTCTACAGGTGCTGCTATTGATACTCTAGCAGAGGAGGCAAACAGTAAAGGTGTAACGGAAAATAAAAGTAAGTAATAAGACTGTTTTTGTCTTGAGTAGTGGTAAATACTCTTTATCAAGTGATATTTCATATCATCTACCTGGGATATTCTTATGCTCATCTTACAGTTTTTGATAGCAGGAGTCAGGAGTCAGTAGGAGAATTAAAGACATTTTTTCATTTCTGTCCGCCCAGAAAAGTGTAAGGTTTTTGACTGATGACTGTTAACTGATAACTGATTTAATTGCTTCTTCTTGACCAACTAAAGACACAAAAGGTTCCTGTAAATAACTATTAGCTGCTGTCATTGCTAACTTAGGACTGACTTTGTTGATGAGTTCAGGAAATTCATGGTCAAATTCTATTCCTAAACCTAGAATTTCATACCAACCGTATATTTGAGCAATTTGTCCGTTAGTTTGTTTACCGAGGGCATACTGTCCCAAGATTTTATTTTTAGCTGTTTGTAGTTCCTCCGCAGATAGTTCTGTATTACACAGTCTTTCTACTTCTTGGCGCAATCCTGCGAGAGCTATACTGGTATTTTCTGGTGCTGTCCCCATATACACTATAAATGAGGCGGGAAACAGGCGTGTAGAGTAAATAGCAGAGACTTCATAGGCTAAACCTCTTTTTTCTCGTAATTCCACAAATAAGCGGCTAGAAAGCCCATTTCCCAGGTATGTAGCTAACAATTTGAGAGCGGGGTATCCAGGGGCGCTGACTGATGGACCCATATAACCCAACATCACAATTGACTGTTGTGTATTTAAAGGTTTGAGACAAGATTTTGGTGTAACAGAAATAGCGGGTAAATCTAGTATATGCCGTGGTTGCTCTGGTGGTTGCCAATCACCAAAAACTTTTGTGACTAATTCTTGTGCTGCTTCTGGTGTAATGCGTCCAGCAATACTAATTACTATGTTATCTGGACGAAAATGAACTTGGTGAAATTCTGCTAAGTCTGAACTATTGATACTACTAAGAGTGGTTTCTGTACCTAAAACCGACCGAGAATAAGGGTGTTCTTGGTACATTGCTTGTCGCATTTGTTCAAAAGCGAGGTTAAAAGGTTGCTCTTTTTGGGAGCGAATGTCTTGCAGTGCTAACCGTTTTTCTAGTTCGATTTGATTTTTGGGAAATGTGGGCGATCGCAATAACAAACCAGACAATGCTAAAATTTCTGCAAAATCAGCAGTTACTGTTTTCAACGACAGCAAAAAATAATCAGTACCTGCATCTATACTTAAACTCGCACCCACAGACTCGACTTTTTCAGCAATTTCTAAGCTAGATAAACCATCACAACCTTTTGTCATCACTGCTGATAACAAATGTGCTAAACCTGCGGTTTCTACTTTTTCATAACAGCTACCAGCACGGACAAAAATTCTCCCCGCAATAATATCCGCTGCTGGGTTTTCTGCTACCAATAAAACAATGCCATTTGGTAATACGGTGCGATAGATAGAAGTCTGAGAATTATTTATATTTTGCATTCTTGCTTTTAACAGGTTAATGATGGAAGGAGGCAGGAGGCAGAAGGCAGGAGGCAAGAGTCAGGAGTCAGGAGTCAGGAAGCAGGAGGTAGGGGAAGCAGGGGAAGCAGGGAAAGCTAATAACCCAGTCACCAGTCCCCAGTCACCAGTCACCAGTCCCCAGTCACCAGTCACCAGTCACCAGTCACCAGTCACCAGTCACCAGTCACCAGTCCCCAGTCACTAATATGGCTTGAGAATAGTAACTGCGTAATTTTGCGGTGAAAGATAATTTTGTGCTAATTTTTGCAGTTCTTGAGTATCAAAGGACTGAATTTGCTGTGGGTAGGTAACGGCTAGTTCAGCTTGGGCTATTGTATTATAGTAACCATAAAGAGATGTTAACTGATTTGGTGTTTCCGTTGCAAAGGCATAATCATTACAAAGTGATATTTGCGTGCGCTTCAGTTCTTGCTCGCTAATACCTGTTGTTTGCAAATGGTGTAAATGCTCCTGAATTAAATTCTCTACTCTATCCAGATATTCTGGTTCTAACCAAGCGGTAATTGTCAATAAACTTGACTCTTGTTGTAGGGAAAAATTACTGCAAATTGCTTGTACCAGTTGTTTGTCTTCTCGTAAGTCATGCACTAACCGGGAAGTTCTTCCTTGTGCTAATATTACTGATAGCAAATCTAAACCATTTGCATCTTTGAGTTGTTCTACTCCTGGTGCTACCCAAGCCATCATTAACCGCGCTTGCTCTAGGCGTGGTAATATTAACTCCTGTTTTTGAATGCCTGTAATTATTGGTGGTGCTATTTTCTCAGATACAGGAAAATTTGCGTCATCACTAAATTCTGTAAATGTTCTATTGACAATTTCCCAAGCTCTTTCCTGTTCCACTCCCCCTACAACTACTACTGTCATGTTTTCTGGTTGGTAGTGGGAACGATGAAAACACCGCATCGCTTCTGGTGAATGCTGCATTAAATCATGCTCAGTACCTAATATAGAACGTCCATAAGGGTGGTTTTGATAGACGTTTTTCAGTAGTGCTTCAAATCCTATGGCATCAGGATCATCTGCACAAGCACGAATTTCTTCTAATACTACATCTCGTTCCCGAATAAATTCATCTGCGGAAATTGCTGCATTTAGCAATAGTTCGCCTAATTGGGGTAAGGTGTCTGCTAGGTAAGGGGTAGCTGTAGCTAGGTAGTAATGTGCATAATCATGGCTCGTTGCTGCATTACTTACACCACCCATTTTTTCAATGTTATAATCAAATTCCCCTGGTGCTAAGGTGGCTGTACCTTTAAATATCATGTGTTCCAAAAAGTGCGCCATGCCAAACCACGGTTCTGGTTCTAAGTTTGCTCCCGCACGCACCCAAACATCTGCCACTACTACAGGGGTAGCGGGTATCTCCTGATGAATAAATGTCAAACCGTTGTCTAGGCGCAAAACCGAGGCTGGAAACACTGTGTTAGGTATTTTGTTAAGTATGTAGTTTGTCAATTTTTTGTAGGTTCAATCACTATTTGACCTATTTTGGCCATTTTAACTCTAAATTTTATTTGTTTTTGTATCAAGGTATACAGATTTTTTTTGCTGTTAGCTAAATTGCAGACGGTGATTGGTGATTGGTGATTGGTGATTGGTGATTGGGAACGGGAGTTATTAATTTTGACTTTTGACTTTTGACTTTTGACTTTTGACTTGATACCTCCCCATTTCCCCCGACGTTCTTTAATTTAAATCGCGGTTTTTCATGCGTTCAGGACTACCTGTAGGGATAGCAGCAATTAATTTTTGTGTATATTCTTCTTTTGGTTGACGATAAATACTTTCTGCTGTACCTGATTCAACTATTTTACCTTGATTCATGACTAAAATGCGATCGCTCATAAATTTGACCACACTTAAATCATGGGAAATAAAAATATAAGTCAATTGAAATTCTTGTTGCAGTTCTTTTAACAAGTTCAAAACTTGCGCTTGTACGGAAACATCCAAAGCGGAAACTGATTCATCGCAAATAATAAACTTGGGATTTAAAGCTAAAGAACGAGCAATACAAATGCGTTGACGTTGACCACCAGAAAATTGATGGGGGTAGCGTTTCATATCATCAGCACTTAATCCCACTCTTTCTAAAAGTTCTGCTGCTCTTGCTTTTCTTTGTTGTTTGGTTTCTCCCACAGAATGAATTAATAAAGGTTCCATAATCGCTTCCCCAATTTTCATTCTTGGGTCAAGAGAACTAAAGGGATTTTGAAACACTATTTGCATTTTACGTCTTAATTTCTGTAGCCTTTCTCCTTGGAGATAAGTGATATTTTGCCCATCAAAAATAATTTTACCAGCCATTGGTTGAATCAATCTTAATAAGGTTCTACCTAAAGTAGTTTTACCACAACCTGATTCTCCTACCAATCCCAAAGTTTCTCCTGGATAAACTGCAAAGGAAACGCCATTTACCGCTAAATGATAACGTTTTGTGCCTCCAAAAACTCCCCGAATCGGAAACCCAACTTTCAGATTATCAATTTGTAAAAGTGGTTTTTGTGTGATGAGATTTTCTAATCTTGTGTTAATTTCTTCTTTAGTAACTTCTGGTGGTTGTGCTGGCTCTTTGGCTTGAATTATAACTTGACCGTTGGCATTTTCCTCAACAATCATGTAATCAGAAACAGTCAACAATTTTTGAGGACGACAGTTAAGAGTCGGACGACAAGCGACTAAACCTTTAGTATATGGATGTTGAGGATAAGTAAATATTTGTGCTGCTGAACCATATTCAACAATTTTACCTTTATACATTACTGCAACTTGATCAGCAATTTCAGAAATTAAGCCCAAATCATGACTAATAAAAATCATCCCCATGTCGCGGCTTTGTTGTAATTCTCGCATCAAATCAATAATTGTTGCTTGTACAGTTACATCTAAAGCTGTAGTCGGTTCATCAGCAATTAACAGTGATGGATTACAAGAAATTGCCATTGCAATCATTACCCTTTGTAACTGACCTCCAGAAAGTTCATGAGGGAAACGTTCTAACATTGCTGCTTTATGTTCCTTCACTAATTGCGCTAACTGAAAATCACTGTGTAGAGGTGTTTTTGGGTGAGTTAAATGCCAATTATCAAGATATTGCTGTTGTATTTTCTCATCACTAGGTAAAAGTTTAACTTCTTGTAAACCTGCGATCGCAATTCTTTTGGCTTCAGTTATACTAACTTTTTGATGTCGCATAATTGCTTCTGTTAGCTGAAAACCAATGTTATAAACTGGGTTTAAAGAACTCATGGGTTCTTGGAAAATCATCGCCATATCTCCACCCCGGTAAAGCTGCATTTCTTCAGCAGGTAAAGCTAATAAATCCAGAGGTTTAGCATTTTCCTGGGGACGAAACAAAATCTCTCCCCCACTCACCTTACCGGGATATTGCAACAAACCCATAATTGCCAGTGCTGTCACCGATTTACCACTTCCAGACTCTCCCACTATTCCTAGAGTCTCACCACGACGTAAATTAAAGCTGATATCATCCACAGCTTTCATCTGACTACCATCACCGGAAAATTCAACTTGTAGATTGCGAACCTCTAGAAAAGTCTCTCTCATAAGTCTGGGTTAGTAATTAATGAGGGAATAGGGAACAGAGTATAAAAGACTATTTTATATCAAGTCCGTTGAAATAGTGATCATATCTGTGAGGTTTGGTAATGGGTAATGGGTAATGGGTAATGGGTAATGGGTAATGGGTAATGGGTAATGGGTAATATTATTCCCAATCACCAATCACCAATCACCAATCACCAATCACCAATCACCAATCACCAATCACCTATAACTTAGGTAAAATATCTGGAATCAAATTACCGGGAACTTTAGATAAAGCCAAATTTTGACCTTGGATACCTAACTCATTATGAAAAGTGCGAATTATTTTGACTATATGGTTGAAAGTTGTGTGATAACCTTCTGTGTTTTTTACCAATCTGCCCAAAGCTTGTACATGATTATCTAAAGATGCTTCTAAATGCTGAGAAATAATTTTTTTATCACCCTTGAAAGATGGATCTGTAACTAATTGATAATGGGCTAAAGCCAAGTTATTCTGTGTTGCCAAAACATCAAAACTGAAATTAATCTGATTTAGAGAATTAGCCAGTGTGAGAGTTTCTTCATAAGTCTTGATGCACAATTGTAGGAAATTTTGGCGAATGTCCTTAGTTACTTGTGGTAAATTTGCTATATGCCAATAAGCAGTAGCCAGATTATTCTTGGTAGCAGCACAAGCAGCAGGAATATTATTTGGTGTCCGATATTTCAAAGCTTCCCGGTAAAAATCAACTGCTAATTGTAAATTTTCCAATGGTGTTTCATATTGAGATAAATTCCAATAAGCAGTACCGATGTTATTTTGAATCATACCATATTTAATTGGTTCATCTTCAGGTTGATAGTGAGCAAGTGCGAAATTATAAGCTGCGATCGCTTTTTTGAGATGTTCCACAGGATCACTATATTGTCCTAAATGCCAGTATGCAGTCCCCAAGTTATTTTGGCAAGCAGCATATTTTAAAGGATCAATTTCTTCGGTGCGGTAGCGCAGTGCTTCATTGTAAGCTTTAACTGCTTCCTGCCAATTTTCCACCGGGTTAGAAAACCTTGTTAAATCACCATAAGCTGTGGCTAAATTATTTTGTACACGGGCATAAATTTCCGGTTGACTATCAGGTGTAATCAGTTTGATGGCTAACTGATAAAATTCTATTCCCTGCTGGATATAAGTTTTTGCTTCTTCACTACTTCCTGGTGTGCGGTGCAACATCCAATATAGTGTTCCCAAATCATTTAAAGTATCTGGAAGTTGGGGTGAAGTATCATCATAGCTAACAGCTTCCTGATAGGCAATAATAGCTACCATCAAGTTTTCTAAACTTGACTGTCCCTGTTCAATACGTAACCGATATAACGTTCCTAATTTGTGATAAGCTACTGCGAGTTCTTCCCCAGAAGCTTGCTGAATTTTTAATTTTTCAATTTCCCAAAGTAGTTGTTTTGGTTGTAAGTTTTCCTCTACATCTTCAGCAAGATTCGGATTTAGTGATTCTTTGAATAGTGAAATCAATTCACCACTAATATGCAAGAAAGATGAAAGCTCAGGTATAATATCTTCCTTGGTAGATGTTGTCGATGATGGCTGTGATTCATATTCTAGACTTACAGAAGTATCTTCAAAAAAATCATCATCTTCAGTAAAATTAAATTCTTCAATAGCCTTGTTAATCTCCTCTTGTGAGGTGATTGATTTATCAACAACTGATTTTTCTAGATTGCCTAAATCAACACTTCGCAAACTAGAGAAATTTTCTGGATAACTGCGATTTTCTAACGTTGGTGTTGGTTCTCCAGTAAATATAAATACACCAGTTCGACATTGCCAAAATTTCGGTGCTGATTGCTGAATAGCATACAACCAAGGACGAGGAACCCAAAACAATAAACTAGATTCTAAAAATGAACTGGTTTCTTGGTTAGCAAAATACTGTTCACTTAATCGAAGATAGTGCAGAAACAAACGCTGTACCGCTACTGATTGTTTCGTCAGCAGTTCCACACCTACAATCTGAAATGCTGGTATTGGTAAAGGACGGCCAGGACTGTCTTTTGATTCCCCAACCACAGGAGGGGGATAATTAGCTAACCATTGATTTATCTGCGCTATGGGATTGGGATCATTTAAATTAAGTCGCAATGTGACTAATCGTGGATAAGCTGGAGTGCTAATTCCCTCTGTCTCTACTGGGTGATATAACACTTGCCCGACTGGATAAGCCAAGGTAGAATGCAACCGAGTAGCTACTTGATTTCTCAAGTGTAAGTCATCACATACGGCAAAAAATATTTGTCGTCGCAAACCTATACTCAGAGCAAATTTTAGGCGTTGATATACTTGCCGATTCAAGGTAAAAATATCTGTAGTTAAAGTTTCATTCACGCTCATAGTGGCTACAACAGCCTAAATACAATATACATAACTGATTGAAAAATCTCCTTAATTCTGATTTCAGGTAAATGTATTTTTTTCAGGATGAATCAAGTTTTCCAGGTTTAATCACAATAGACGTATATATTTATACTTAACTTCTCTTTGATCTTAGCAAAAAATAAAAAAAATCAGGTTACTCCTGAGATGGAAACCTGAAAATCTGAAAACATTAAATTTTATTAAATTATTTTGCTTTTGTTTTTAGTTGACATTGGACACGGTAAAGGCGACAAAAATTAAACCACCTACCAAAAGAGCAGCAGCAATTCCTAAAATAATATAATTGCGCTTTTGTCCATCCGTAGGTGGTTCTGCTTGATAAACCTTGGGTTCTTGGGCAAAATTATTGAGAAGACCGCCTTCTTCGTTGGTATAGGGCATGAAGTTGTTCCTTGTTATCTTCTTTTATTTAATGTGCATTCATTATATAGCAACTAGATTTGATTTGTAATAACTGTAAAATAGGAAATAGATATATCCCCAACTTATGAAAAAAGCTGAAGATATAGATATTAAGCTTTTTAAAGTTCAGTTACTTCTCCAGAGCCAAAAGTTGATACAAAGTTTTACAAATTGCTATAAAAATTAACACAACTATCCCTAAATCTGGATAATTGATTAGCAGCTATTGTGACTCACATTCCCGTTTCGTAATAAAATGCCGATAACGAAACATCGCTTCTAACTGCAATTGAATTAACCAACCACTGACAAATTCCACTCCATCACCACCAGGCATAGAATAAGAAATATTATCAGTTAATCTAGTCTTTCCATCTTCTGCTGTAAACTCATGACGATGCACCCAAGACTCAAAAGGTCCCGATATTTGTACATCAGTAAACAACCGATATTGTTCAAAATCTGTATGACGCGCTAACCAAGTTAAAGGTAAAAGTCCAATAAATAATTTAAACTCAGTTATTGCACCCTCATCAAGTCCCCCTTCTCGACGCAATACCTGTACAGGTTGCCAAGGTGGGGTAAGTAGCTGTAAAATATCTTGTCTTTCATGGAATTTCCAAACTACTTCGACAGGTGCGTTAATAATAGAAGAATGAGTAAAGTACAGCATGAAACGAAAAACCTTCACTTTAACCTTTAATTAGGGTTTGCTGAATAAACCTAAAACCTTGATATATCAAAGGTTAGAGGCTGATAAACACAGAAATTAGTGCAAGGGTTTTGAAGGGTATACCGGAAAAAGTGTGCATTTTTTGGGATTTCAAGAGATGGCAAAGAAATTTTCAAATCTCCTCCTGACTCCTGACTCCTGACTCCTGACTCCTATGCCCTCACGGAAAGACTTTCTCAGCAAACCCTAATTAACCTTCATATTCGGTGTCTATTTCAATATCCAGTGTATCTTCATCAATTCTGATATACAAAATATTGGGACGACAACAAACTTGACAATCTTCTACATAATTTTGCAGCATTCCTGCACTAATATCAATAAAAGTTGTGTTTTCTTCACCACAATAAGCACAATAAAATTCTGATGTATTTTGCATTTTTTTCAATGTGTAATTTTCAGTCTTTATTTAACTGGGGAAGCAGAACGAAAATGACTCGTTGCTTCATGTAAATGTTTTATTAGTGTAGACTGTGGTAAAGGTCCTTGCAAGTGATTCCAAGGTAAAATTTTCTCTGTTGACCAATGACTATAAACGTAAAAATCTAAATCGGGAATTTTCCCTTTTAACTCTTTAAAAGCACGTTTATAACTTCCCAAAGAATCACCAAAACCACGAGTTAATTCTAACAGATGGGAAAGTCTGCGATCGCCTCTCGATAACAAAGTTTGTATAATTGACCAATTATAACTTTCGGGACGAAAATCTATACCTTGGGGTTTTAGCTGTTTTTGTAAAAATTGTAACCGCTTTTCAGATTGTTTATTTACCCCAAACCACTGAAAAGGAGTGTGTGACTTAGGTACAAAAGTGCTACACCCTAGAGTTAACCGCAAACCAAAAGCAGCTTTTTTAACAGCTTTCATCATTGCTACCGTAGCATCTAAATCTTCCGATTCTTCCCCCGGAATACCCACCATCCCATATAATTTTAAACTAGATAAACCCCCAGCTTTCGCATTGACAGCAGCTTGGATAATTTCCTCATTATCTAATTTTTTATTAATAATTTGACGTAAATTTTCCGAACCACTTTCTACAGCAATAGTCAAAGAACGAGTATCACGTTTTGCTAAAGTTGCAGCTAACTTTTCTGTAACCGTATTCGTTCTTACTGAAGCAACACTCAAACGCACATCATCATATTTTGGTTGACTTATATAATCTAATAACTCAGAAAATTCAGGATGTTGTGTCACCGAAGCACCCAATAAACCCAGACGGTTAGTAACTTTTAAACCTTGTTCAATAGCAGGAATTAAAGATTTTTCTAAACTCGCAGTTCTAAAAGGTAAAGTTAAATAACTCGCTAAACAAAAGCGGCACATTTCAGGACAACTCCGCACCACTTCCACCATAAAAATATTTTCCCAAGCTGCTTTTTCAGTAACAACAGTAGAAGCAGAAAGGGTATTTCCTCGATAAGTTTGCTTTTGAATAACTGCGGGAATATGACTATCAAGAGGATGAATAGATTTTATTTCTCCATCATCACTAGCATATTCAACATCATATAAACTAGGAATATAAATTCCCGGAACTTGCGCTAACCTGTTTAATTTAACTTTCCGTGTTGCGTTTCTAACTTCTTGATAAGCATCAATAAAACTACTTAATAAAATTTCCCCATCACCCAACAAAACCACATCAAAAAAATCGGCAAAAGGTTCAGGGTTAGCAGTCAAAACCGGACCACCACCAAAAACGAGAGGATGATTTTCGGTTCTATTGCTTGCACGCAGAGGAATATTTAAAGATTCCAAAAGATTAAAAATATTCACATAATCTAATTCCCAAGACATAGAAAAACCCAAAATTTCTGGATGTCTAGGAAGTTGTTCTTGAATATCAGTAAATAAACGACTCACCTGTAAATCATCACGCATCGCTAAAGTTGCCCAAACCACCTGATAACCAAGACTGGTTATACCCACAGTGTACTCATTGGGGAAAGCGAAAATTAAAGGAATAGCGTCATTTTTAGGGGTTGCTGGGGTAAATAAAAGCTTTTCCGAGTCAAATACAGATGATGTCACAGGTCTTTATAAAAAGTAATCTATATATAATTATAAACCAAATTAGCAAAAAATAGTAGATTCAGCGGCAATCTGCAAAATTAATATTTCATCTGCGTTTATCTGCGTTCATCTGCGTTAAATCTTCCTGAAAATACATCTTCAAATTACATCTTCAAATTACATCTTCAACGAGTGCAAGGGTTTATCAAAACTAAACCCTTACAGAACAAATACTATCTATATTTAATTTTCAACCAGAGAATAATAAGATTTAAAAATAAAGTTATCCCATTAGCCATAATAATCGGTACAGCACCCAGAATCATCCCATAAACCAACCACAAAAACAACCCAGTCATAAAAGTAATCAGCATCACAAAAGAGACATCCTTAGCTGATTTTGTTTTCCAGGTTTGGAACATTTGCGGTAAAAACGCAATAGTGGTTAATGTCCCTGCTGCTAATCCCAATGTGTTAATAAAATCCATTTTCTTGAATCGTTAAAATTAAGATATTATCATATAATATAGCAGTTTACAAACGGTCAGGATGCCCATCCCACAAGGGACAAGATAGGATAATTTATTTTTTCTGCTTCTGTTTTTTCAGATAAGCTGTTACACAGCTAAATTGTATAATCCTAATATTCTGAACTCTTGTTTAACAGGCAAGATGCCTGTTCCACTTATACAAATTAAATGCACAACAGCTTATTCTTTAGCCCCAGCAACGCTGCCAACTCATCTGCCAATAATTCACAAATTATAGTCTTGATCATGGGTGGATAATCTTAGAGGATGTTTGAAAATTTGTATTATCTATTCAAAGCAGATGATGATTGTGAATATTAGACATCTCCAGAAAAAAAATTATGGAACCTATTTATGGGGGCAGTCGAAGTTTATGGGATATCTAGATGTCTGATTTTTCCGTTAAATTATCGCCCATAAGCTTCGCCCCTACAACTTATGACAAATTAATACATTCTATTTTGGAGAGGTCTATTGGCATAGCCAATTAGAGTATAACGAGTAATCAATAGTAAAAACAAAACTCTATAAGGTCTAAAAACCTCATAGAGTAGCATTTATAAAGAAGTGGGCAGTACCAGACTCGAACTGATGACATCCTGCTTGTAAGGCAGGCGCTCTACCAACTGAGCTAACCGCCCGTGTTTTCCTGACTTAATTAATATAGCACAGGCTTTTTAAATTTTGCAAGGGGTTGGGAAAAAATTTTTTTTGGGGAATAGGACTTAGGCAAGATTCAACTCAAAACCTGATTCTTGCGTGGGGGTAATTCATGAATTACCCCTACTGATCTTCTCCAGAGACTATCAATGAAGATCAGAAGTCGGGGATCTGGGTATAGGGATCTGGGTATACTGAAGTTTGACTTTTGACTTTTGACTTTTGACTTTTAAAATATGCCTTCTGGACAAACACACGATCGCATTACTATTTGGTCTGTACCTGTGGTAGCAGGTATCACTTTAATTTCCACTCGCAGCAGTAGTGTGACGTTGTTGGTTGCTGGTGGGTTTATGTTTGGTGGTTTGATGTTTGGTCCTGACTTGGATATTTATTCTCGTCAGTTTCAACGCTGGGGGTTTTTGCGTTGGATATGGCTACCTTATCAAAAAAGTCTGCGTCATCGGTCTTTTTTATCCCACGGTCCAATTATTGGTACTACTTTGCGGGTGGTGTATCTAACCACATTTTTAGCAGTTGTAGCGATTTTGGTTTTGGTGATTTTCGCTAAATTGGGTAATGTGGCTTTGAATTGGGGGGAAGTTTGGAAAAGTGTGGGACGGACTATATCAATATATTATGGAGAATTTTTCGCTTTGTTTTTGGGGTGTGAACTTGGTGCTATGAGTCATTCTCTGAGTGATTGGACGGGTTCAGCTTATAAAAGGTTTCAAAAACAAGGTGTACAGGGATTGCTACCCAGTGGCAAAATAAAGAAGCGTAAAGTTAATAGTCGTGGTAAACGTAGTTCTCAACCCAGAACTAACAAAAGCCGCACTAAGTCTTAACGAAGGCAGGAGGCAGGAGTCAGGAGGGTTTAAGCTGATTACTAATAGCTGAATACTTACCCGCAGAATACATAAAAAGCACAAAATTCTAACTTATTATGGCAGAAAATCACAATCAAACTTTAGCAGCGTTACAAGAATTAATTGATATAGTGGCAAAATTGCGATCGCCCGATGGTGGTTGTCCTTGGGACTTAGCACAAACGCCGGAAAGCCTGACACCGTATATCATTGAAGAAGCTTATGAGGTGGTAGACGCGATTCAAACAGGTGATAAAAAGGCGATCGCCGAAGAATTAGGAGATTTATTATTACAGGTAATTTTACAAGCACAAATAGCTAGTGAACATGGTGATTTTACTTTAAAAGAAATTGCCGAAGGTATTTCTCAAAAATTAATTCGTCGTCATCCTCATGTATTTGGTGATGTCACAGTAGAAAATGTAGAAGAAGTACGTCAAAATTGGGAAACTATCAAAGCTGCGGAAAAAGGAGAAACCTTAGAAAAGCAAAAATTGAGTGATAAATTAGATCGTTATCGTCGCAGTCTTCCCCCATTAAATGCAGCCATGAAAATTTCTGAAAAAGCTGCTGCTGTAGGGTTTGAGTGGAACAATATCGAGGAAGTTTGGGATAAATTTCACGAAGAATTAGGGGAATTTCAACAAGCATTAGCTGAGGAAACCCCGGAAAGACAAGAATCAGAATTAGGTGATTTATTATTCGCAATTATTCAATTAGCCAGATGGCATAAACTTGATCCGAGTGCAGGTTTACAAGGTACAAGTTTACGATTTATTCAAAGATTGCAAAAAATGGAAGATGTCATAGATCGTCCTTTAACAGATTATAGTTTAGCAGAATTGGATGCACTCTGGCAACAGGCAAAAGCTAAACTAGCTAAAGAATAGGGACTGGGGATTGGGGATTGGGGAAAAAGTGTATTTTTAGATTAAAGTTAGTTAAATAAGCTGTTGTGCATTTAATTTGTATAAGTGGAACAGGCATCTTGCCTGTTAAATAAGAGTTCAGAATATTAGGATTATACAATTTAGCTGTGTAACAGCTTATCAGCCAAAATCTATATTATTTCCTATTATTTTGTTAGGAATTATTTTTGTATATTTATTATTCCCTATGGGTTATTCCCTATTGCTGATTATCTTGTCAACGTCGAGAAATTATAGAATTTCTCACTAAAAGCCTATAATAGAAATATATGTAATATTGACACATTTTCAAAGAAAATAGAAATGAATCAAGAGTTTGACTAAATTTCCCTTAAAAAAAGCTAAAAACAAACATAAAAACAAACATTATAACCCCGGTTTTAATTGGGTGCATAACATGAATTTTCATCGGTATAGCAAAAAATCTCAAGCTAAAGAATCTAACTCTACAGAATCCCCAAAAGAGCAAGATAAACAAAACAATTTATTCCCAATTGTCGGTATTGGAGCTTCTGCGGGGGGATTAGAAGCATTTACACAATTATTGAGTCATTTACCCACAGATACGGGTATGGGATTTGTGCTAGTTCAGCATTTGAACCCCCAACAAAAAAGTATGTTAACAGAAATTCTGTCCCGCACAACTCAAATACCTGTAACTGAAGTACAAGAGGGAATGACTGTAGAACCGAATCATATTTATGTGATTCCCCCTGGTGCGACAATGACCATTAATCAAGGGGTATTAAAACTTCAACCCCGTGAAAAAACATATCAACAACCCATGACAGTGGATAGTTTCTTTTTTTCCTTAGCAGAATATTTAAAAAACAAAGCCATTGGAGTTATCTTGTCAGGGGGTGATGGAGATGGAACAAGGGGGTTAGAAAGAATCAAGGCAGAAGGTGGTATTACTTTTGCTCAGTGTGAGGAATCAGCAAAAGTTAGCACTATGCCGAATACGGCGGTAGCTTCAGGTTATGTAGACTTTATCCTTACTCCTCAACAAATTGCTGAGAAACTGGCCAACCTTAGCAGTCATCCCTATATCAAGCACTCAACAGCAGTGACACAGACTGAAGTTGTCCCAGAAGAAAAAGATGGACTGTTAAAGATTTTCCAGATTTTAAGGACAGCGACAGGTGTTGACTTTTCCTATTACAAGCAGAATACCCTAAAGCGACGGATTCAGCGCCGGATGATGTTATATAGACTGGATAATTTAGAAGATTACCTGCATTATCTTCAGGATAAACCGGCAGAAATTACCGCCTTATATTACGATGTTTTAATTACTGTTACCTGTTTTTTTCGGGATGCAGAAGCTTTTGAAGCTTTAAAAACTAAAATATTTCCCACTATTATTAACAAGCGCAAAACCGATGATCCTATTAGGATTTGGGTAGCTGGATGTTCAACAGGTGAAGAAGCCTATTCTATTGCAATTTGCTTACTAGAATTTTTAACAAACAAGGGAATTAATATCCCTATTCAAATTTTTGCGACCGATATTAATGAAGTAGCCATAGAAAAAGCCAGAGCCGGCATTTATAAACCTAACCAGGTAGGGAATATTTCCCCAGAAAGATTACAACGTTTTTTTGTACAGGTAGAAGGTGGCTATCAAATTAATAAAGCAGTGAGAGAACTGTGTGTTTTTGCTAGACAAAACTTAATTAATGATCCGCCATTTTCCCGACTGGATTTAATCACTTGTCGGAATGTGCTGATTTATTTGGGTGCTGCTGTACAGAAAAAGGTCGTGCCAATTTTTCATTATGGTCTTAAACCTACAGGTTTTTTGATGTTAGGAACTTCGGAAACAGTGGGCGAATTTACGGATTTGTTTACTGTGGTAGATAAAAAGTACAAGATTTATGCTCGCAAAATTGCAGCTACCCGATTAGCTATTGATTTAATGGCTCGTAACTATCCAGTAGAAACCGCTAAATTACAAATGATAGAAAATGAAGGTTTTGGAAATGATGTGGAAATCCAAAAAGAAGCAGATAGAATTGTGTTAAATCAATTCTCACCGGTGGGTGTAATTATCAACGATAATTTTGATATTTTGCAATTTCGAGGACAGACGAGTCCCTATTTACAACCAGCACCGGGTAAACCCAGTTTTAATTTACTAAAAATGGCCAGAGAAGAATTGCGGCTAGATTTACGTAGCAGTATTCATCAGGCTAAAAAACAAAAAATGCCAGTTACACAGGAAGGGATACAAGTTAAGGCAGAAAATCAACTTAGGCTGGTGAAAATTAATGTTGTTCCCTTTCAATCTGCTGGATCAGACGAAGAATTCTTTTTAATTTTATTTGAGGATACACCCACTCCAGTTAGCTCTATATCGCCAATAAGTAGTAATATTCAATCTGAGCCGCAGCAAGCAAATAGTTATGAGCAAGAAATTTTTATTCTGCAACAGGAATTAAAATCTACTAAAGATTATTTGCAATCAATTATTGAGGAACAACAAGCCAGTAATCAAGATTTGCGAGCAGCTAATGAGGAAATTCTCTCTAGTAATGAAGAGTTGCAAAGTACCAATGAAGAATTAGAAACAGCTAAGGAAGAAATTCAGGCGACTAATGAAGAATTGAATACTATTAATGATGAATTGCAACGGCGCAATGTAGAATCAAATCAGGTGAGTAATGATTTACAAAATCTGCTCAGTAGTATTCAGATTGCCATTCTCATGTTAGGTGGTGATTTACAGATTCGCCGCTTTACTCCCGCAGCCGGAGCAGTATTTAACTTAATTCCTTCAGATGTGGGACGACCATTAAGTGATATTAAACATAAATTAAATATTTCTGATTTAGAAGCACAAATTTTAGAGGTAATTAGTACCCTGAATTTGAAAAGTTTGGAAGTGCAGGATCAAGATGGTCGTTGGTATGATTTACGGATTAGACCCTATCGGACAATAGATAATAAAATTGATGGTGCTGTAGTAATTTTGGTGGATATTGATGCCATCAAACGGACTGCGGAACAGTTGAGAGCATCCCGTGATTATGCAGAAGCAATAGTAGATACAGTGCGCCAATCTTTAGTGGTGCTGGATATGAATTTACGGGTAGTTAGTGGCAATAAATTTTTCTATGACACATTCCAGGTAGTGCGAGAAGAAACAGAAAATCGCCTGATTTATGAAATTGGTAATGGCCAGTGGAATATTCCCCAGTTGCGATCGCTCTTAGAACATATTCTCCCCGGACAGACCCATTTTGAAAATGTGGAAGTTAAGCATAATTTTGAGCAAATTGGACACAAAATCATGCGCCTCAATGCTCGAAAAATGCCGCAAATAGATAATGATCCTTTAATTCTCCTGGCAATTGAAGATATTACCCAACAGAAACATTTAGAAGCAGAACGGACTCAACTCTTAGAACAAGAACAGTCAGCGAGAACAGCAGCAGAAGCAGCTAACCGAGCTAAGGATGATTTTTTATCCATTCTCTCCCATGAATTACGAAATCCCCTTAATTCTCTGTTGGGGTGGACGCAGTTACTACGGAAACATCAGCTTGATGAAACGAAAACAGATCAGGCATTAGAAGCTATTGAACGGGCTGCCCACGCTCAAAACCTGCTAATTGGCGATTTATTAGATATTTCTCGCATTAGTTCCGGTAGACTGCATCTCAATAATCAGCCTGTTCAACTTGTACCTGTCATTTCCGCAGCCATAGAAGTTGTACGTTTGTCCGCAGAAGAGAAAAACATTCAAATTCAATCGCAACTAGATCCTACACCCAGAACCTTAATCGGAGATCCGACTCGCTTACAGCAGGTCATCTGGAATTTACTTTCTAATTCCATTAAATTTACCCCTGATAGCGGAATCATTGATATTACTCTCAATTACACTAATGATCAAGCGGAAATTCAAGTTAAAGATACTGGTTTAGGTATCAGTGCTGATTTTCTCCCTTATGTGTTTGACCGATTTCGTCAAGCTGATAGCACTACACGCAAATCAAATGCTGGCTTAGGACTGGGACTAGCAATAGTGCGCCATTTGGTAGAACTCCACGGTGGTACTGTAGAAGCAGCGAGTCCAGGTAAGGATCAAGGTGCTACTTTTACCGTCAGGCTACCTCTGCAAACTAACCAGGAAGAGAGTGATATAGCAGTTACTCCAGAACCAACCCTCCCTGCTGCACCTGCTGACCTTGTTTCCTACCCATCTTTAGCGGGTGTGCGGGTGCTGATAGTTGATGATGAACCAGACCTGCGTCAATTATTTAAAATCGTGCTGGAAGATTACGATGTTCAAGTAACAGAGGCTACATCTGCACAAGAGGCATTATCAATACTCAAAACTAATCCCGGTGGGTATGATGTCATCCTCTCTGATATTGGTTTACCAGAAGAAGATGGTTATGCACTGATACGTCAAATTAGGGCTTTGAGTGCCGAACAGGGAGGGAAAATTCCTGCTGCTGCACTGACTGGTTATACGGGAGAAGCAGAACAGGCAGAGTCTTTAGCCGCAGGTTTTGAATTGCATATTAATAAACCCGTTGAACCGGATCAATTGGTAAATGTGGTTGCTGTTTTGGCGAAAAGGTCGGTAAATAGGTGACTGGTGACTGGTGACTGGTGACTGGGGACTGGGGACTGGTGACTGGGGACTGGTGACTGGTGACTGGGGACTGGTGACTGGTGACTGGGGACTGGTGACTGGGGACTGGGGACTGGTGACTGGGGACTGGTGACTGGGGACTGGTGACTGGTGACTGGGGACTGGGGACTGGGG